>JALOLQ010000062.1 GCA_025455895.1 Solirubrobacteraceae bacterium | reverse complement strand
CTGCTCGGCGACCGCGCCTGGTGGTTCCCGCGGCGGCTGGCGTGGCTGCCCCAGGTCCACCTCGAGGGCGAGATCCCCGACGCCTGGGAAGGGCCGCCGGCGGAGCCGGATCCCGCCCGCGAGCGCGAGCCCGCCGCGATGGGCTGAGGCCGGCCGCGGCTCGTACACTCGGCAGCGCCCATGAACGCTCCCGAGAAGATCCTCCTCGCCGCCCCGCGCGGCTACTGCGCCGGCGTCGACCGCGCCGTGCAGTCCGTCGAGCGCGCGCTCGAGCTCCACGGTGCGCCGGTCTACGTGCGCAAGGAGATCGTGCACAACAAGCACGTCGTCGAGCAGCTCAAGGAGCGCGGAGCGATCTTCGTCGACGAGCTCGACGAGTCGATCCCCGAGGGCGCGATCACCGTCTTCTCCGCCCACGGCGTCTCGCCCGCGGTCCACGCCGACGCCGAGCGGCGCGGCCTGCAGACGATCGACGCGACCTGCCCGCTGGTCACGAAGGTGCACCGCGAGGCCGTGAAGTTCGCCGGCGAGGGCTACACGATCGTGCTCATCGGCCATGACGGGCACGAGGAGGTCGAGGGCACGATGGGCGAGGCGCCCGAGGCGATCGTGCTCGTGGAGACGGTCGAGGACGTCGAACGCCTCGAGGTCGCCGATCCCGACCGGCTCGCCTACATCTCGCAGACGACCCTGTCGGTCGACGAGACGCGCGCGATCATCAACCGGCTGCGCGAGCGCTTCCCGAACATCACCGGGCCGCGCACCGACGACATCTGTTACGCGACGACGAACCGCCAGGCCGCCGTCAAGCAGCTCGCGCCGCTGTGCGACCTCGTGCTCGTCATCGGCTCGCGCAACTCGTCGAACTCGAACCGGCTCGTCGAGGTCGCCCGCGAGCACGGCGCCGATTCGCACCTGATCGACAACGAGGTGCAGGTCGAGGAGGGGTGGCTCGAGGGCGTGCGCACGCTGGGGATCACCTCCGGCGCCAGCGCGCCCGAGGAGCTCGTCCAGCGGCTCGTGGACTTCTTCCGTGAGCTGGGGACCATGGACGTCGAGGAGTTCCAGGTCGTCCAGGAGGACGTGCGCTTCATGCTGCCCAAGGCGATCCGCCAGGCGATGGCGGCCGCCGAGGCCTGAACGGGGCCGCGCCGGCGCGCCGCGGCCGCGCGCTGCTCTAGCCTCACCGGCGTGCTGAAGCGGTCCACCGCGCTCGCGCTCGGCGCGCTCGCGCTCGTGCTCGCCCCCGCCGCGTCCGCGGCGGACCCGGGGGGCTGGGTCGTGGCCGGTGAGCGCACGCTGCCCGCCCGCTATGCGACGGGCATCGCCGGCGACGGCGCCGAGCGGCTGCTGCTCGCCGGGGCGACCGGCCTCTGGCGCACCGACCTGCGCCTGACCGAGACCGTGCGCCTCGACGCGGCGATCCCGGGCGGCCTGGACCGCACGCCGGGGCTGACCCGGCTCGGGAGCCCCTCGTGGGACGCCGCCGGCGGCCAGTGGGTCGTCCCGCTCTCCGGTTCGTCCGGGGTCGCGGCGCTCGGGCTCTACGACGCGGGGCTCTCCTGGCGCCTGGGCGCCCGGCTCGAGGGGGGCACGTCGGCGCGGTGGGCGCAGGTCCAGCCGGGCACGGGGCTCGTCTGGATGCCGGCGGGCGGCGATCTCGTCGCCTACCGGCTCGCCGAGGCGGTCCCGGCGCTCGCGCTCCCACGCCCCGGAGCGATCGCGCCCGCCGCGCGCCGCGCCGGAGCGCTGCCGCCGGGCGGGGCGTCGGCGGCCACGGCCGAGGGCGGCCGCCTGCTGCTGGCCGGCTCGGGTGACGGGCGCCTGCGGCTGTGGTCGCTGGACCCGGCCGATCCGGCGGCGACGCCGCGGCTGGAGGCCGAGCGCGCGCTCGCCGGGGAGCCGGTGGGACTGGCCGCGGTCACCGCGCTGGGCGGGACGCTGCAGGTCCTGCTCGGGCCCGCGAGCGCCGGGGGCCCGCCGCGACTCGTGAGCTTCGTGCGCGCGGGCGACGGGGCGCTGCGGCTCGCGGTCACGCGCCGGCCGGTCCGCGCCGGGCGCCCGGCGAACCTCGCGGTGGCGGTCACGCAGACGCTCGGCGGGGTCCGCGCGCCGCTCGCCGGGGTGCGCGTCAGCGCCGCGGGCCGCAGCGTGCTGACCGACGAGCTCGGCGAGGCGACGCTGCGCGTGCGCCCCGCCCGGCCCGGGACGCTCGTCGTGCGCGCGACGCGCGGCGAGCTCGCCGCGCCGCCGGTGCGCCTGGTCGTGGCCCCGCCGATCGGCATCCCGCTCAGCGGCCTTCCGTCGGCGCGCCTGAGCGCCGGCGCGGCATCGCGCCGCGTGCGCGCCGTGCGCCTGCTCGACTGCTCGGGGCAGGGCGGCTGCGAGACCACCGGCTCGGTGCGCCCGCGCACGTGCGTCGCGGCGCGCTCCGGGGCGGACGTGCGCATCGGCCTGCTCGGGCGTCCCGCGAGCCGCATCGACGTGCTGATCCAGGACGGCGACCGGCTCGTCGAGGGCGGGCGCGCGCTCGCCGTCGGCCGCGACGCGCTGCGCTGGCGCTTCCCCGTGCGCCGCGGCCTGCCGCCGCGCGCGCGGATCACCTTCGTGCTCGTCTACCCGGACGAGACCGGCGCGCTGGCCGTGGCGACGCTGCGGCGCGGCGGCTGCTGAGGGCTCAGCGGCTGAAGCGCCGCAGCAGCCGCAGCGCCACGAGGCCCCAGAGGAGGCCCATGCCCGCCAGCGCGAGCAGCCCGGGCCAGGTGTTGGCCCACGAGGGCTCGATGCCGGCCACCGTCGCCTGGCGCGCGAGCTCGAGCACGTAGGTCGTCGGGTTGTACGGCGCGAACGTCGCCAGCCAGCCCTGGAGCAGCACCTCGGGCGTGTAGGCGGTGGAGAGGAAGACGGCGAGGAAGACGCCGTTCTGGATCAGCGGCCCGACCTGCTGGCTGCGCGCCCAGAGCGCCAGCGTCATACCCCAGAGCGCCGCGACGACGGCGAAGCCGACCGCGGCGACGTAGAGCGCGAGCAGCCCGTAGAGGTCGCCGGTGAGCGACACGCCGAGCACGAGGCCGGCGGTGAGGATCACGGTCGTCGGCAGCAGCGCGCGGGTCATCGCCGCGAGCACCGGCCCGAGCAGCAGCAGCGGGCGCGGCGCGGGGGAGGTGAGCAGGCGGTCGAACCAGCCCTGCTCGATGTCGCGCGCGAGGTTCGCGCCGACGGCGCCGCCCGCGAAGCCGGCGCCCTGCAGGCACGAGAGCGGCAGGATCCAGGCGAGGTACGAGCTGGTGGGGAAGTCGCTCAGGTCGCTGAGCCGGTCGAACTGGCCCGCCGTGCCGAGCAGGAAGATGATCGGCGCGATGATCGTCGGCAGCAGCCCGCCGCGCACCCGCGCGATCTCCAGCAGCGCGCGGCGCCACAGCGCGGCGCCGACCCCGAGCGCGTAGGCCGCGCCGGTCATGTGCTGCGCATCCTCGCGCGCATCGCCCAGACGGCGAGCGCGGTCGCCCCGATCGCGAGGCCCGCGGCGGCCAGCAGGCCGGTGAGCGGATCGCCGAGTGCCGGGTCGTCGTGCAGCGCCGCGCGGATCCCCTCGACGACGAAGGTCAGCGGGTTGACGTCGGCGACGGCCTGCAGCTCGGGCTGCAGCAGCGCGCGCGGGAAGAAGGCCGGCGCGGTGAAGAGCAGCACGAAGACGAACGGGAACAGGTTCTGCAGCAGCTGCAGCGAGCCGGTGCGCAGCGCGATCGCCGCGGCGAGCCCGGCGGCCGCGGCCGCGGCCAGCGAGGCGAGCAGCACCGCCTCGGCGACGCCCACCACGCCGCCCTCGTAGCGCGCGCCGAACGCGAAGGCGACCGCGAGGAAGACGCAGGCCTGGAGCGCGCCGAGCACCGCGGTGCCGCCGACGCGCCCGAGCACGAGGCTCACCCGGTGCACGGGTGCCGCGAGCAGGCGGTCGAAGAACCCGCCCTCGATGTCGGCGGCGGTCGAGATCCCGGCGGTGATCCCGCCGAGCAGCGCGCCCTGGATCAGCGTTCCGGCGACGACGAACCCGATGTAGGCGCCGGTGTCCGGGAACCCGCGCAGGTTCTGGGCGGCCGACGTGCCGCTCGCGATCACCGCGAGCAGCACGAGCGGCAGCAGGAAGGCGGGGATGAGGAACTGCGCGCGCCGCATCTGGATCCGCAGCCCGCGCCCGGCGAGCGCGGTGACGACGCGCGCCTGGACGGCCGGGTCGCGCTCGAGCGCGGCGCTGCTCACGCCGGCGCGTCCTCGGCGGTCGCCGCGTGGCCGGTGACGGCGAGGAAGACGTCGTCGAGGGTCGGCGTCTCGAGCTCGACGGCGTCGACCTCGACCCCGGCCTCGTCGAGCGTGCGGACGATCGGCGCGATCGCGCGCGCGCCGAGCGCGCTCTGGACGAGCACGCCGCAGTCCCCGCGGCGGCGGATCGCGCCGTGGGCGGCGAGCGCGCCGGCGGCGCGCTCGGCGTCGGCCGGGTCGATCAGGTCGACGTGCAGCACCGGGTCGCCGACGCGCGCCTTGAGCTCGTCCGGCGTGCCCTCGGCGACGATCCGGCCCTGGTCGATGATCCCGACGCGGTCGGCGAGCTGCTCGGCCTCCTCGAGGTACTGGGTGGTGAGGAAGACCGTCGTGCCGTCGTCGTTGAGGCGGCGCACCTCGTCCCACAGCGTCGCGCGGCTCGACGGGTCCAGGCCGGTCGTCGGCTCGTCGAGGAACAGGACGCGCGGCTCGTGCACGAGCGCCATCGCGAGGTCCAGGCGCCGGCGCATCCCGCCGGAGTACGTGCCCAGGCGCCGGTCGGCGGCGTCCTGGAGCGCGACGCGGTCGAGCAGCGCCTCGCCGCGCTCGCGCGCGGCGCCGCGGCGCAGGCCGTGCAGCGCGCCCTGGAGCTGGAGCAGCTCGCGGCCGGTCATCAGCGGGTCGAGCGCCGCCTCCTGGAGCGCCACCCCGATCACGCGGCGCACCGCGGCGGCCTCGCGCTCGACGTCGTGGCCGGCCACGAGCGCACGGCCGGCGGTCGGGCGCAGCAGCGTCGTGAGGATCCGCACGGTCGTCGACTTGCCGGCCCCGTTCGGGCCCAGGAAGCCGTAGATCTCGCCCTCGGCGACGGTGAGGTCGACGCCGTCGACGGCGCGCAGCCCGCCGTAGGCGCGCGCGAGCCCCTCGACGACGATCGCATCCTGGCGGGAGGCGCTCATCGGGACGTGACCCTAGCGTCAGGCGCCGGCCGTGCCGTCGCCCGCGAGCCAGGCGCGCAGCTCCGCGTCGTGCTCGCCCAGGCGCGGCGGCCGGCGCTCGGGGCGCACCGGCGTCCCGTCCATCCGCAGCGGCGAGCGCGCCGCGCGCACGCCGCCGGGAAGCTCGAGCACCGGCTCCAGGCCGAGGGCCTCGGCGAACGCGTACGCCTCGCCGACGTCGTTCACCGGGCCGGCGGGGACGCCGGCGGCGTTCAGCCGCTGCGCCCACTCGGCCGCCGGGCGCGCGGCGAACGTCGCCTCGAGCTCGGCGGTGAGCGCCTCGCGGTGGGCGACGCGCGCCTCGTTCGTGGTGAAGCGCTCGTCGGCGGCGAGGTCGGGGCGCTCGAGCACCTCGCACAGCCGAACGAAGATCGCGTCGTTGCCGCCGGCGAGCGCGAGGTCGCGGTCGGCGGCGGCGAACGTCTCGTACGGGGCGATCGACGGGTGACGGTTTCCCGAGCGCCCGGGCACGACGCCCGTGTTGAGGAACGAGGAGCCGAGGTTCAGCAGCGCCGCCAGGCCGCTGTCCATGAGCGAGACCTCCACGTGCTGGCCCTCGCCGCTGCGCTCACGCGCGTGCAGCGCCGCGAGCGTCCCGATCGTCGCGTAGAGGCCGGTGAGCATGTCCACGAGCGCGGTGCCGGGCTTGCGCGGGTGGCCGTCCGGGCTGCCGGTGACCGACATGTAGCCGGACATCGCCTGCACGAGCAGGTCGTAGCCGGGCAGCTCTCGGGCCGCCTCGCCGGAGCCGAACGCGCTGATCGACGTGTAGACGAGGCCGGGGTTCGCCGCGCTCAGCGTCTCCCAGCCGAGGCCGAGCCGGTCCATCGTCCCCGGCCGGAACGACTCGAGCAGCACGTCGGCGCGCGCGGCCAGCTCGCGGGCGAGCGCGAGGTCCTCCGGGTCGCGTAGATCGAGCGTCAGCGAGCGCTTCCCGCGGTTCAGGCCGAGGTGGTAGGTCGAGCCCTCGGCGACGAACGGCGGGCCCCACTGGCGCGTGTCGTCCCCGGTCCCGGGGCGCTCGACCTTCACGACGTCGGCGCCGAGGTCGGCGAGCGTCTGCGTGCACAGCGGCCCCGCGAGCACGCGCGTGAAGTCCGCCACCAGCAGGCCCTCGAGGGCGGTCGGCGCCATGGGCGGCAGGCTATCTTGCGCCCTCCGATGCGGACGCTCGTCATCTCGGACCTGCATCTCGGCTCGCGGCGGCCGGTGGACATCCTGCGCCGCCCCGAGCCGCTCGACGCGCTCTGCTCGGGGCTCGCCGAGATCGACCGCCTCGTGCTGCTCGGCGACGTGCTCGAGCTGCGCCAGGGGCCGCTGCGCGACGCGATGGCCGTCGCCCGCCCGGTGCTCGAGGCGCTCGGCGCCGCCCTGCCCAAGGGCGCCGAGGTGATCCTCACCGCGGGCAACCACGACCACCCGCTCGTGGCCCCGTGGCTGGCGCGCCGCGGCCAGGCGGCCGAACCCGAGCCGCTCGGGCTCGAGGCGCGCGCCGGGGCGGACGCCTCGTGGGCGACGCAGGCGATCGGCGACTGGCTCGGGCGCGGCCGCAGCCTGAGCGTCGCCTACCCCGGGGTGTGGCTGCGCGAGGACGTGTGGGCCACGCACGGCCACTACCTCGACCGCCTGATCACGATCCCGACCTTCGAGCGGATCGCCGCCGGCGGCATGGCGCGCGTCGTCGGCCGGCTGCCCGACGGCCCGGGCGCCCGCGCCGACGCGGAGGACTTCGAGGCGGCGCTCGCGCCGATGTACGCGTGGCTCGACCAGCTCGCCAACGGGCGCGCCGCCGGCAGCCGCTGGGTGACGGGCGGGGCCACCGCGAAGGCGTGGAGCCTGCTCTCGGCCGACGGGCGCGCGCCGCTGCGCGGCCGGGCGCTGGCGGCGCTGCTGCCGCTGGGGATCGCCGGGATCAACCTCGCCGGGCTCGGCCCGGTGCGCCACAAGATCGACTCCGAGGAGCTGCGGCGCGCGGGCATCGCCGCGCTCGGCGGCACGCTGGCGCTGCTCGGGGTGGACGCCCCGTACGTCGTCTTCGGGCACACGCACTGCGCCGGCCCGCTGCCGTGGATGAACGCCGCCGAGTGGCGCGTGAACGGCACGACGCAGCTCGTGAACGCCGGCTGCTGGACCGACGAGCCGGCGATCGACACGACCGAGCGCAGCCCGTACCGGCCCGGCTACGGCGTGCTGCTCGAGGCCGACCCGGCCGAGCCGCCGCGGCTCGTGCGCATCACCGAGCACCTCGGCGAGCGCCCCGGGCACTCGTTCTAGCCGGCCAGCCCCGGCAGGAACGCGGTGCGCAGCACGCGCGCCCCGCCGC
>JALOLQ010000061.1 GCA_025455895.1 Solirubrobacteraceae bacterium | reverse complement strand
GAGAAGCCGCACATCGCCTGGCAGCTCACCGAGGCCGTACGCGGGATCGCCGACGCCTGTCGTGCGCTCGAGGCGCCGATCGTCGGCGGCAACGTCTCGCTCTACAACGAGGGCACCGCGGGCCCGATCTACCCGACGCCCGTCATCGGCATGGTCGGGCGGCTGCCCGACGCCGAGCGCGCCGGGCGGCTCGGATTCGCGCAGGAGGGCGATGCGATCGCGATCGCCGGGCGGCGGCGGCCGTCGCTGCCCGGTGGCGAGCTCGCCAAGCTGCGCGGCGAGCCGCTGCCGGACGGCCTGCCCGAGGCGGACGTCGCCCGGGTCCGCGGCGTGCAGATCGCGATCCGCGACGCCGTGCGCGAGGGGCTCGTCGACTCCGCGCACGACATCGCCGAGGGCGGCCTCGCCGTCGCGGTCGCCGAGTGCTGCCTGGCCGGCGGGATCGGCGCGGCGCTCGAGCTCGGCGACGCCGAGGACCCGTGGACCGAGCTCTTCGGCGAGGGTCCCGGCGGCTTCGTCGTCTCCGGGCATCCCACGGCGCTCGCCCAGCTCGCCGAGCGCGTGAGCCTCGACGTGGTCGGCGTCGTGGGCGGGGACCGCCTGCGGATCGGCGCCGCGGACGAGACGATCGACGTCGCGCTCGACGAGCTGCGCGCGGCGCACGGCGCGCTGCGGCGGTTCTTCCCGTAGCGCCGATACGCCGATATCCGGCGCTCAGGAGTTCCACATCAACCCTTAAGGGGCACGCGGCATCCTGTCGTCCATGCCCGCCGAACGGCCACTCTGGGCCGACCCCATCGCCCGTGAACCCGAGCGCGCCTGGCTCGAGCGCCCGACGCAGCCGCTGCCGCCGCGCGAGCCGCGCGACGAGGAGCCGCCCGAGCCGCCCCGCGGCGGCGGACGCCGCTGGCTCATCGCCGCGCTCGCCGTCAGCCTGCTCGCGCTCGCCGGCGTCACCGGCGCGCTGATCGCCGGCGGGAACGACGGTGGCTCCCTGCCCACCGTGGCCGGCGGAAAGGTGCCCGAGTCGAAGGCGGGCGCCGTGTACGCGGCCGTCCGCGATGGCGTCGTCCAGATCCGCGCCGGCTCGGGCTCGGGCTCGGGCTTCGTGGTCAAGGACGACGGCACGGTCGTCACGAACGCCCACGTCGTGGGGGAGAGCAAGACCGTCGGCGTGATCTTCAACGACAGCGACAAGCCGGTCCGCGGCCGCGTGCTGGGCACCGATCCGTCGACCGACCTCGCGGTCGTCCGCGTCGACCCGGACGACGCGCCGCGGCTGCGCCCGCTGCCGCTCGGTGATTCGGAGAGCGTCCAGGTCGGCGACCAGGTGATCGCGATCGGCTACCCGCTCGGCCTCGACCGCACGGTCACCGCCGGCATCGTCTCCGGCCTCGGCCGCGAGATCGAGGCGCCGAACGGCTTCAGCATCGACAAGGTCATCCAGACCGACGCCCCGATCAACCCCGGCAACTCGGGCGGGCCGCTGCTCGACCAGCGCGGCCGCGTGATCGGCGTGAACTCGCAGATCGCCACGGCCGGCACGCCCGGCAACGTCGGGATCGGCTTCGCCGTGCCCTCGAACACCGTGCGCGACATCGCGCCGAAGCTCGAGACCGGCACGACGATCGCCCGCCCGTACCTCGGCGTCTCGACCTCGGAGCCGCTCACCGGCAGCGGCGCGCTCGTGCGCAGCGTCGTCGCCGGCGGGCCCGCCGCCCGGGCCGGCCTGCGCGCCGCGTCGAAGACCAGCGGCGAGGGCGGCGACGTGATCGTCGCGGTCAACGGCCGCCCGGTCTCCACGCCCGAGGACGTCGCCGCCGGGATCTCGTCCTCGAAGCCCGGGGACCGGGTCAGCGTCGTCGTCATCCGTGACGGGCGCCGCCAGACCCTCGAGATCACGCTCGGCACGCGGCCGACCCGGCTGCCGTAGCCCGGCGCGATGAGCTTCGCCGACCCGTTCCTCCTGCTCGCGCTCGCGCTCGTCGTCGCGGGGCTCGCGGCCTACGCGGTCGCGCAGCGCCGCGGCGCGCGCGGCTCCGGCTTCGCCTCCCCGGCGCTCGCCGGCGCGGTGCGCCCGGGCGGTCGGCGGCGCGCCCGGCACCTGCCGATCCTGCTGTACGCGCTGGCCGCCGCCGCGCTCGTCGTCGCCCTCGCCCGGCCGCAGACGACGGTCGCGGTGCCCGTCGAGCAGGCCACGGTGATGCTCGTCACCGACCACTCGCGTTCGATGGCCGCGACCGACGTCGCCCCCTCGCGGCTCGAGGCCGCCCTGCGCGCCGCGAACACGTTCCTCGACGAGGTCCCGAAGGACCTGCGCGTCGGTGCGGTGGCCTACAACCAGCGCGCCCGCGTGCTCCAGGTCCCCACCACCGACCGCGCCGCCGTGCGCGGGCCGCTCTCCGAGCTCGAGGCGCGCGGCGGCACCGCCACCGGCGAGGGCCTCGCGCTCGCGCTCGCGGCCGTGCGCCAGCCGGTCCTCCCCGGTCAGGACCCGCCGCCGTCGGCGATCATCCTGCTCGCGGACGGCCGCGCCTCGAACGGCCGCGACGTGCTCGACGTCGCCCGCGAGGCCGAGAAGGCCGGCGTCCCCGTCCACACCGTCGCGCTCGGCACCGCCCAGGGCGCGCTGCCCGGCGGCGGAACGGCGACCTCCGACGAGGCCACGCTGCGCGAGGTCGCCGAGATCACCGGCGGCCGGTTCGCCACCGCGGCCGACGCCGACGAGCTCCAGGCCGTCTACGAGGACCTCGGCTCCCAGGTCTCCACGCGCGAGGAGGAACGCGAGGTGACCGCCGCCTTCGCGGGCGGCGCGCTCGTGCTGCTGCTCGTGGGCGGCGGCCTGGCCCTGCTCACCACCGGGCGCCTGCCCTGACCCGACCGACCCACCACCAGCGAGACGCCATGACCCAGCCCGACGACGCCCCGACCACCCCGGCCCCCGTGCCGTTCCTGCCCCCGACCGGTCCCGAGCCGGTGCCCGCCCCGCCGGCGCACGCGCCGGACCGTGCCGCCGCGCTCGACGCCGCCGCGGCGCTCGAGGAGGTGCTCCACGAGGCCAAGCGCGTCGTCGTCGGCCAGGACCCGATGCTCGAGCGCGTGCTCGTCGCGCTGCTCGCCGGCGGCCACGTGCTGCTCGAGGGCGTCCCCGGCCTGGCCAAGACGCTCACCGTGAAGACGCTCGCGCAGGTGATGGGCGGCACGTTCAGCCGCGTGCAGTTCACGCCCGACCTCGTTCCCGCCGACCTCGTCGGCACCCGCGTGTGGCGCCCGGACACCGGCGCGTTCGACATCGAGCTCGGCCCGGTGTTCGGCAACCTGCTGCTCGCCGACGAGATCAACCGCGCGCCCGCGAAGGTCCAGTCCGCGCTGCTCGAGGTCATGCAGGAGCAGCAGGTCACGATCGGCGGGCAGACGTTCCCGGTCCCGTCGCCGTTCCTCGTGCTCGCCACGCAGAACCCGATCGAGTCCGAGGGCACCTACCCGCTGCCCGAGGCCCAGGTCGACCGCTTCCTGCTGAAGATCCTCGTCGACTACCCGGCCGTCGAGGACGAGGCCTCGGTCGTCGCGCGGGTGATCGGCGGCGAGCCCGAGGTGCGCCGCGTGCTCGAGCCCGAGGCGCTGCTCCAGCATCGCGCCACGGTCCGCCAGGTCGCGGTGGACCGGCGCGACATGGCCTACGCCGTGACGCTCGCCGACGCCACGCGCCACCCCGAGCGCCACGGCCTGCCCGATCTCGCCCCGCGGATCGAGATCGGCGCCAGCCCGCGCGGGCCGATCGGCATGGTGCAGGCCGCCCAGGCGCTCGCGCTGCTGCGCGGCCGCGGCTACGTCACCTCGCGCGACATCCGCGACGTCGCGCCGGACGTGCTGCGCCACCGGCTCGTGCTGAGCTACGAGGCGCACGCCGACGGCGTCACCCCGGATCACATCATCGACCGCGTCCTCGAGGCCGTCCCCGCGCCCGCGATGCGCACGGAGTCGGCCGCTTGAGCGCAGGGCTCGTCAGCCCGCCGGGTCGCCAGGGCCCGGGCCCGATGCCGCCGCCGGCGATCGCCGCGCTCGACCTCGCGCTCGTGCGCCGCGCGGGCGGTCGCCTGCCCGGCGAGCATCGCGGGGTCGGCGTCGGCGTGGGCACCGAGCTCGCGCAGCTGCGGCCCTACCAGGTCGGCGACGACGTGCGTCAGATCGACCCGTCCGCCAGCGCGCGGACGGGCGTGCCGCACGTGCGCCAGCACGTCCCGGAGCGCGCGCTGACCACCTGGATCGTGCTCGACCTCTCGCCCTCGATGGCGTTCGGCACCGCCGACCGGCTCAAGAGCGACGTCGCCGAGGGCGTGGCGAAGGTCGTGGCCCGCCTCGGCGTGCGCCGCGGCGGCCGCGTCGGCGTCGTGGCCGCCGGGGCCGGCGAGGCGTTCGTCGTCCCGCCCGCCGGCGGGCGCCGCGCGCTCGGCGCGATCGACCGCCTGCTCGCCCAGGGCGTCGCGCCCGACGGCACCGCCGAGCGCGACGAGCTCGCCGCGGCGCTCGTGCGCGTGCGCGCGCTCGCGCGCCAGCCCGGCCTCGTCGTCGTGGCCTCCGACTTCCGCGACGACGGCGCCTGGCCGACCGCGCTGCGCCACCTCGTGGCCAGCGGCCAGCAGGTCGTCGCCGTCGAGGTGCTCGACCCGCGCGAGCTCGAGCTGCCCGACGCCGGCGTGCTCGTGCTCGTGGATCCCGAGTCCGGCGAGCACCACGAGGCCGACACCCGCTCGGCCGCGCTGCGCGAGGCGTTCGCCGCGGCCGAGGCCGAGCGCCGCGAGCGCGTGGCGCACGAGCTGCGGCGCACCGGCGCGCTGCACGCCGTCGTGCGCACCGACCGCGACTGGCTGCGCGACCTGGGGACGCGCCTGGCATGAGCTTCGCCGCCCCCCTGTTCCTGCTCGCGGTGCTCGTCGTGCCGCTCGGCTGGCTCGCGGAGCGCGCCCTGCGCGGCCGCCGTCGGCGCACCGCGCTGCGCTTCCCGGCGACCGGCACCGTCGCCGCCGTCGCCCCGCGCCTGCCGTCCTGGCGGCGCTGGCTGCCCCCGGCGGCTCGCGCGGCCGGAGCGGACGGTCGCCGTGGCGGTCGAGGAGGCGAGCGTCGTGCTCGTCAGCGACACCTCGGGCTCGATGGCCGCCGAGGACGTCGAGCCGACGCGGCTCGACGCCGCGCGCGCCGCGGCCGAGACGTTCCTCGAAGGCGTCCCCGACGGCGTCCGCGTCGGCCTCGTGGGGTTCTCGTCGGTCCCGCACACCACCCTGGCACCGACGCTCGACCGCGAGACCGTGAAGGTGACGCTCGCGAGCCTGGCCGCCGACGGCGGGACGGCGACCGGCGACGCGCTCGCCGCGGCGCTCGACACGATCGAGGCCCAGGAGACCACCGGTCGGCGCCCGCCGTCGGCGATCGTCCTGCTCTCGGACGGGGCGACCACCGAGGGCCGCGACCCGGTGCAGGCCGCGCGCGAGGCGCGCCGGCAGAACGTGCCCGTCTACACCGTCTCCCTCGGCACGCCCGACGGCGTCGTCCCGGGGCGCCTGGGCGGCGTGATCCCGGTGCCGCCGGACCCCGAGACGATGCGGCGGATCGCCGAGGTCTCGGGCGGGAAGTCGTTCACCGCCGAGGACGCCGACGAGCTCGACGGGATCTACCGCGACCTCGGGCGGCAGGTCGGCTCGAAGCCCGAGCAGCGCGAGATGACGGCCGGCTTCGCGGGCGCGGGCCTCGTCCTGCTGCTCGCCTCGCTCGCGCTCGCCACGCGCTGGCGCCGCCCGCTCTGAGCTCCCCCGCGGGCGCTGCTACGCTGGACCGGCCCGGCCCACCGAGGCCTCTGAATGACGGGAATCCCTGCGCTCGATCACCGTGATGGGCCGCGCGACGAGTGCGGCGTCTTCGGGATCTACGCTCCCGGCAAGGACGTCGCCCGCCTCGCGTACTTCGCGCTGTACGCCCTCCAGCACCGCGGGCAGGAGTCGGCCGGCATCGCCGCGGCGGACCGCGACGGCTACGTGATCACCCAGCGCGCGCTCGGCCTGGTCAGCCAGGTCTTCAAGGAGCACGACCTGCGCGCGCTCGGCGGCGAGCTCGCGATCGGCCACGTGCGCTACTCGACCACCGGCTCGAACGAGTGGGAGAACAGCCAGCCCGTGCACCGCTCGGCCGGCTCGGGCGGCAACCGGCGCGAGCTCGCGCTCGCCCACAACGGGAACCTCATCAACGCCGTCGAGCTGCACGCCGAGCTGCGCGAGCAGGGCGTCGCGTTCTCGTCCACCTCGGACAGCGAGATCATCGCGGCGCTGCTCGCCACGCACCCCGGCCCGACGATCGAGGACGCGATCGCGGACGTCGTCCCACGCCTGCAGGGCGCGTTCAGCACCGTCGTCATGACGCGCGACCGCGTCTACGCGTTCCGCGACCCGGCGGGCGTGCGCCCGCTCGCGCTCGGCCAGCTCGACGACACCTACTGCGTCGCCAGCGAGTCGTGCGCGCTCGACATCATCGGCGCCACGCTGCTGCGCGACGTGCAGCCCGGCGAGATGGTGAGCATCGGCGAGGACGGGCTGCGCACGCGGATGCTCGTCGAGGGCGCGCGCGAGGCGTTCTGCGTCTTCGAGTACATCTACTTCGCCCGGCCGGACAGCCAGATGAACGGCACCGTCCTCCAGGCCGCGCGCGGGCGGATGGGCGAGATCCTCGCGCGCGAGTCGCCCGCGCCGAGCGCCGACCTCGTGATCGCGGTGCCCGACTCGGGCAACGCGGCCGCGCGCGGCTTCGCCCGCAGCAGCGGACTGCCCCAGGACGACGGCTTCGTGAAGAACCGGTACGTCGCGCGCACCTTCATCCAGCCCGGCCAGGAGCTGCGCAAGCACGGCCTGCGGCTGAAGTTCAACCCGCTGCCGGAGATCGTCGGCGGGCGCCGGCTCGTCGTCGTCGACGACTCGATCGTCCGCGGCAACACGACGCGCCAGATCATCCAGATGCTGCGCGACGCGGGCGCGCTCGAGGTGCACCTGCGGATCTCCGCGCCGCCGATCCGGCACCCCTGCTTCTACGGGATCGACATGCACACGCGCGACGAGATGGTCGCGCACGGGCGCAGCATCGAGGAGGTCGCCGAGCACCTCGGCGCCGACTCGCTGGCCTACCTGTCCCTCCCCGGCGTCTACGAGGCGATCGGCGGCGCGCGCGAGCGCCACTGCGACGCGTGCTTCTCCGGCGACTACCCGCTGCCGGGGACCGAGGAGGCGCAGGGCAAGTTCGCCTTCGAGGCGACGCTGCCGCTGGCGCCGTCGTCGGCGTAGAGTCGGTTCGTGGACGACGCCGGGCTCACCGCGATCCACCATCGCAGCCATGTCGCGTTCTTCCGCGCGCTCGGCGAGCGCGGCTCGGCGGATGCGCGCTGGGTCTCATGGCCGGACGTCGGGGCGGCGATCGTGCCGGCCTCGTCGGAGCGCTCGCTGCCCAACAGCGTCCTCTACGAGGATCCCGCGGCGCTGCTCGAACACCATGAGGCGATCGCCGCCGTGTACGCCGAGGCCGGGGTGCGGGCGTTCACGGTGTGGGTGGAGCCTGAGGACGAGGCCGCGCTCGCCCCGGAGCTCGAGGCGCGCGGACACGTTCGTGACACGGCACCGGTGGTGCAGGCCGCGGTGCTGGCCGACCTGGACCTCGAGCGGCTCGCGGCCGGCGAGCTCGACCCGGATCCCGCGCCGCGCTTTACGACGCTCGGCACGTTGAACGACCGCGCCTGGGGACTTACGCCGCCGGCGCTCGGCGCCGCCTTCTCCGGGCTCGACGGTGCGCCCGGCACGCAGGTGTGGATCACGCGCCTCGGCGGCCGGCCGGCGAGCGGCCTGATGCTGCTGCGCGAGGGCGACGACGCGTACGTCAGCATGGTCGCCACCGCCCCGGAGGCGGCGGGCCGCCGGCTCGGGCGCCGGCTGCTCGCGCGGGCGCTGCTCGCGGCGCGCGCGGACGGCTGCACGACGTCGACCCTCGAGGCCTCCGCCGCCGGCGAGCCGATCTACGCCGCGATGGGCTACCGCACGCTGCGCCGCCTGCCGATGTACGAACGCCGCGAGCGCACCGCCGCGTGACGGCATCGCCGCGGAGCTGCAACGCGCCTGCCGCGCCCGCCGGGGCCGGCGGTACCGTGGGCCGCCCATGACGGACCCCCGCGCCGCGCTGCGCGACATCTTCGGCTTCGACGACTTCCGCCCCGGCCAGGAGGCGGCGGTCGCGGGCGCCCTGGGCGGGCGCGACGTGCTCGTCGTGATGCCCACCGGGGCGGGGAAGTCGCTCTGCTACCAGCTCCCGGCGCTGCTGCGCGAGGACCTCTCGATCGTCGTCTCGCCGCTCGTCTCGCTGATGCAGGACCAGGTCGAGGCGCTCGCCCCGCGCGCGCCGGGCCGCGTCGCGCTCGTGAACGCCCAGCAGGACGCCGAGGAGAACCGCGCGGTCCTCGCCCGCGCGCGCAGCGGCGAGCTGCGGCTGCTCTACGTCGCCCCGGAGCGGTTCGCCTCGCCCGGGTTCCTCGAGGCGCTGCGCGAGGTCCCGATCGGGCTGTTCGTCGTCGACGAGGCGCACTGCGTCTCGCAGTGGGGGCACGACTTCCGGCCCGACTACTTCCGCCTGGGCGACGCCGCGCGCTGGCTCGGCGCGGCCTCGATCGTCGCCTCGACGGCGACGGCCACGCCGCAGGTCGCACGCGACGTCGAGCAGCGCCTGGGCCTGCGCGAGCCGGTCCGCGTCGCGACCGGGTTCGACCGCCCGAACCTCACCTTCGCCGTCGTGCCCTGCCGAACCCAGGCGGACGTGGACGCGCGCCTCGCCGCGGCGCTCGCGCCCGCCGAGCACCGGCCGGCGATCGTCTACGCGGGGACGCGCGCGCAGACCGAGCAGGTCGCCGCCGATCTCGGGCGGCGCCTGGGCGCGGAGGTCGTCGCCTACCACGCCGGCCTCTCCCGCGAGCGGCGCGCGGAGGTGCAGCGGCGGTTCATGGGCGGCGCGGCGGACGTCGTCGTGGCGACGAACGCGTTCGGCATGGGCGTCGACAAGGCGGACGTGCGCACGGTCGTGCACGTGAGCGTCCCGCAGTCGGTCGAGGGCTGGTACCAGGAGGCCGGCCGTGCCGGCCGCGACGGGCGCCCCGCCCGGGCGCTGCTGCTCGCCCAGGCACGCGACAAGGGTCTGCACGTCTTCTTCATCGAGCGCTCGGCCGTCGAGGACGCCGACGTGGACCGTGTCGCCGAGCGCCTGTTCGCGGCGGCCGAGGGCGGGCGCGTGGACGTCGCGGTCGGCGCGCTGGGCGCCGAGCCCGATCAGGTCCGCGCGATCGCCGGGCACCTCGCCCGCGCCGGCGTGCTGCGCCCGGCGCCCGCCCCGGTGGACCGCGTGCGCGGCCGGCTCGAGCAGCCCTACGACGGCCGCGCCCGGGCCGCCTGCCGCGCCTCCGCGGCCGAGGGCACGCGCGCGCGCTGGCGCCAGTACCGCGCGGTCTGGGCGTTCGCCGAGGACGCGCGCTGCCGGCGCGCCGCCGTGCTGCGGCACTTCGGCGACCCGGCCGCGCCCGCGCCCGCGGTGCCCTGCTGCGACGTCTGCGCTCCGGAGTGCGTCGCCGACGTCACCGCGATCACCGTGACGGCCGCGCGCGGAGGCGCGCGCCGTGCCGCGGCGCCGCGGACGCCGCTCGACCCGGCCGCCGCCGGCGACCTCGACGCGGCGATCCTCGAGCTCGTCGCCACGGCGCAGCCCGCGGTCGGGCGCACCCGTGCGGTCGAGGTGCTCCGCGGCGGGCGCTCGAAGGTCGTCGCCCAGCACGGCTACGACGGCCTGCCCGCCTACGGGTCCTACGCGCACCTGCGCGCGGACGACGTCCTCGCGCGGGTCGACGACCTGCTCGGCGAGGGGCGGATCGTCTCCACCGGCGGCCGGTTCCCGAAGCTCGCGCCGGGGGCCGGATGAGGGTCGCCGTCCTGGCCTCCGGGCGCGGCTCGAACCTGCGCGCGCTGCTCGAGCAGGTGCACGGCCGCGAGGCCGAGATCGTCGCGGTCGCCGGCGACCGGCCCGAGGCCGAGGCGCTCGCCCAGGCCCGCGCCAACGGCGTGCCCGTGCGCGCGTTCGCGCTCGACGCGCACGACGGCGACCGCGCCGCCCGCGACGCCGCGATCGGCGACTGGCTCGAGTACCACGGCGTGCACCTCGTGGTGCTCGCCGGCTACATGGCGCTGCTCGACCCCGGGTTCATCGCCCGCTTCCCGGACCGGATCGTCAACGTGCACCCGTCGCTGCTGCCGGCGTTCCCGGGCCTGCACGCCGTCGAGCAGGCCGTCGCGTACGGGGTGAAGGTCGTCGGCGTCACCGTCCACCTCGTCGACGACGGGATGGACACCGGCGCGATCATCGCCCAGCGTGCGATCGCCCCCGCGGACATGACCGACGCCGCCGCCGTGCACGCCGCACTCCAGGAGGTCGAGCACGAGCTCCTCCCGGAGGTCGTGCGGCTGTTCGCGCGCGGCCTCGTGCGCCGCGACCCGCAGGGTGCGCGGCGGCTCGTCGTCGGCTGATCCTCAGTCGCCGGAGCTCCGGGGCGTCCCGCCCCGCGAGTGCTCGCCCTGGCGGTCGATCGTCTGGTCACCGGCGGCGTTCTTGATCCGCGCGTCCTCGTCCACGGTCCGGCGCGCCTTCTCGGCGTCCTTGATCTCGTTGCCGAGGCCGTCCAGACGCCGCTCCATGTCGCGGGCGACGTCGTCGGCCGCAGGGCGCTGCTCATCCATCGGTGCTCCTTGGGGAGGGGTGGGGGACCGCGTACTGTGCCGTGCCGGGGCGCGCGCGGCAAGGCCGGGCGACCTGTGGACCCGGTAGCCTCGCGCCCATCGCCGACTCCGCCGCCCGTCCCACCCCGCCGCTCACCGAACCCGGCGCCGTGCGCGTCCGGCGTGCGCTGCTCTCGGTCTCCGACAAGCGCGGGGTCGTGGACTTCGCCCGCGGCCTGGCCGATCTCGACGTCGAGCTCGTCTCCACCGGCGGCACGGCCGGCGCGCTGCGCGAGGCGGGGCTCGAGGTGCGCGCGATCGACGACCTCACCGGGTTCCCGGAGATCATGGACGGGCGCGTCAAGACGCTGAACCCGCGCCTCTACGCCGGCCTGCTCGCGCTGCGCGACAACCCGGAGCATCTCGAGCAGGCCGCCGAGCACGAGATCGAGTTCGTCGACCTCGTGTGCGTGAACCTCTACCCGTTCGAGAACACCGTCGCCCGGGCCGGCGTGAGCGACGCCGACGCGATCGAGAACATCGACATCGGCGGGCCGACGATGATCCGCGCGGCGGCGAAGAACCACGCGTTCGCCGCCGTCGTCACGAGCCCGGAGTCCTACGACGCCGTGCTCGACGAGCTGCGCACCTCCGGCGGGACGCTGTCGCTGCCCACGCGCGAGTCGCTCGCCTCCGAGGCGTTCTCGTACACCGCGCGCTACGACACGGCGATCGCGCGCTGGTTCGGCGAGCGCCGCGACGACTTCCCGGACCTCTACGTGCGCGCCTACGAGAAGGCGATGGACCTGCCCTACGGCGAGAACCCGCATCAGCGCGCGGCGTTCTACACCCAGGTCGGCGCGCGCCGCGGCGTGCTCTCGCGCGTGCGCCAGCTGCACGGCAAGCAGCTGAGCTTCAACAACATCCTCGACCTCGACGGCGCCCGCGCCGTGCTCGCCGGCCTCGGCCCCGAGCGCGCCGCCTGCGTCATCGTCAAGCACAACAACCCGTGCGGCGCGGCGCTCGGCGCCGACGGCCTGAACGCCTACTCGAAGGCGTTCGCCGGGGATCCGGTGAGCGCGTTCGGCGGGATCATCGCGCTCAACACGCGGGTGGACCGGGCACTCGCCGAGGCGCTGTCCGAGCAGTTCATCGAGGTGCTGATCGCCCCGGGCTACGACGAGGCCGCACTCGAGGTGCTCACCGCCAAGCCGAACGTGCGCATCCTCGAGGACGAGGAGCGCCGCGCGGCGCCGGTCACCGAGCCGGACATCCGCCAGGTCGACGGCGGGCTGCTCGTGCAGGACCGCGACGTCGTGATCGCCGACCCCGAGCAGATGGAGGTCGTGACCGAGCGCGCGCCCACCGACGCCGAGTGGCGCGACCTCCTCTTCGCCTGGCGGGTCTGCCGGCACGTGAAGTCCAACGCGATCGTCGTCGCCCGCGGCGAGGCGACGCTCGGCATCGGCGCCGGCCAGATGAGCCGCGTGGACTCGGTGAAGATCGCGCTCGGTCGCGAGTGGATCGAGGACCGCAGCGGCCTCGCGCTCGCCTCCGACGCCTTCTTCCCGTTCGCCGACGGTCCCGAGGCGGCGATGGACGGCGGCGTGCAGGCGATCATCCAGCCGGGCGGCTCGATCCGCGACGACGAGGTCGTCGCCGCGGTGAACGAGCGGGGCGGGACGATGGTGTTCACGAGCAGACGGCATTTCCGGCATTAAGGGGTTCGCGGAGCTCCGGGCGCCTCACGCCCCGTCATCGCGGCGGGATGGCCGTCCGGCCTCTCCCGCCGCGTGCCGCGGCGTGATGCATCCCGGATCCCTCGCTCGTGTGTTGCTGCTGTCTCCGTGATCCGGGAAGGTTCCGGATGCCATGGATGTGATCGAGCGCTTCGGC
>JALOLQ010000060.1 GCA_025455895.1 Solirubrobacteraceae bacterium | reverse complement strand
CCCCGGCGAGCAGCTCGGCGTCCTCGGGGAGCGGATCGGGCAGGAACGAGCGCACGTCGGAGACGGGGGAGCCGTGCCAGGCGCGCGCCCCGCCGGGCAGCTCGGCGCTCTCGGGCAGCGCGGCGAGGCGGTCGATCCGCTCGTCGCCGAGCGCCGCGCGGGCCGCGGCGATCGCGCCCTGGACCACCGGATCGTCGGGCGCTGCGGCGGGATCGGCCGTCCAGCGCTCGCCGTTGCCGCGGATCCAGACGGCGTCCGGCAGCGCGGCGAGGCGGTCGAGCGTCTCGACCGGCCAGCCGCCGAAGAGCGTGTAGTCGCCGCCGAGCAGCCAGCGCTCGACGCCCTGCTCGGCCGCGTCGGCGATCACCGCGTCGAGTGCCGGCAGGTTTCCGTGGACGTCGTACAGCAGTCCCCACATGCGGCCTGCGACTCTACGACGGATGCCGCTGACGCTGGAAGGCCCGACACTCAGCTTGCGCCCGCCGGAGCCCGGCGACGCCGAGGCGCTGTTCGCGCTCGCCTCCGACGCGGAGGTCACGCGCTGGTTCTCCTGGGGCCCCTACACCGCCGTGGAGCAGGCGGCCGCGTACATCGAGCGCTGCGCCGGCCAGCGCGAGCGCGGCGACCAGCTCGACCTGCTCGTCGTCCACCGCGAGCACGGCCCGGCGGGGATCACCGGGCTCTCGGAGTTCTCCGCGCGCGACGGCCGCGCGATGGTCGGCACCTGGTTCGGCCGCGCGTTCTGGGGCACCGGCGCCAACCGCGAGTCGAAGGCGATCCTCATGCATCTGGCGTTCGCGGTCCTCGGCCTGCACCGGCTCGGCTCCTACTCGAACCCGGTCAACGAGCGTTCCACGCGCGCGCTGCTCGGCGTCGGCTTCACGCACGAGGGCGTGCTGCGCGACTGGCACCGCCACGGGGACACGTGGCTCGACGTGAACGTCTTCGGCCTGCTGCGCGAGGACTGGGCCGCCTCGCCGCTGGCGCAGATCCCGGTCCGCGTGACGGGCGAGCCGCCCGCGGCCGTCCCGCGCGGCTGATCAGCCGCCGCCCACGTCCCAGCGGAACCCGCGGATGGCGTACCAGACGCCGAACGCGGTCCACAGGCCCACGACGGCCAGGTCGGAGAGCAGGCTGTCCAGGCCCGCCCCGGTCACGAACGCGGCGCTGAACCCGTCGATCACGTGCACGAGCGGCAGCGCGTCGGCGATGTCGCGCAGGAACGCCGGCACGTTGTCGACGTCGTAGAAGACGCCGGAGATGAAGATCACCGGCAGGAAGACGATGTTCGTGTACGCCGGGGCCGCGTCGAAGTTCGGGATGACGTACGAGAACGCCACGCCGAGCGAGGCGAAGCACGCGACGCCGAGCACGAGGAACACCACCAGCACGAGCCAGTTCGCCGGCCAGCCGAGGTCGAACGCGAAGCGGCCGGCGAGGACGACGAGCACGATCTGGACCGCCGCGTTCGTCGCCGCGCTCCCCAGCACGCCCGCGAGGTAGGCGCCGCCGGGCAGCGGCGAGCCGTGCATGCGCTTGAGCACGCCGGCATCGCGCAGGAAGGTCATCTGGTGGGCGAGCGCGTTGAACGTCGTCGCCATCACCGAGAGGCCGGCGATCCCGGGCACGATGATCTCGAGCTGCTCGGGGTCCCCGGCGGCGATCGCGCCGAAGAGGCCGAGGAACAGCAGCGGCAGGACGAAGCTGAAGAAGGCCGCCGTCGGGTTGCGCCAGAACATCCGCCGCTCGAGGCGGAAGTGGCGCCAGGCGAGCGTGGCCTCGCTCACGAGCGCTGCTCCTGCGGGGCCTCGGCGGTCAGCTCGAGGTAGACGTCCTCGAGGCTCGGGCGGCTGACCGAGAGATCGGTCAGCGCCTCGCCGCGGGCGAGCGCCGCACTCGTGAGCTGGTGCAGCAGCGCCGTCGGGTCGCGCTCCTCGCGCTCCTGGAGCGTTCCGGCCTCGTCGCGCCAGCTCACGCGGTAGCGCGTGCCGGCGGGGCCGAGCGTCGCCGGCGGGCCCTCGGCGAGCACGCGGCCGTCCATGACGATCGCCACCCGGTCGCACAGCGCCTGGGCCTCGTCGAGGTAGTGCGTCGTCAGCAGGACGGTCTTGCCCAGCTCCTGGAGGCGGCGCACCGTCGACCAGGCCGCGCGGCGCGCGGCCGGGTCGAAGCCGGTCGTCGGCTCGTCGAGGAAGATCAGCTCCGGGTCGCCGACGAGCGCGAGCGCGAGGTCGAGCCGGCGTGCCTGCCCGCCGGAGAGCGTGCGGGCGAGCGCGTCGCGCTTCTCGGTCAGCCCGACGATCTCGACCACCTCGTCCACGTCGCGCGGGTGCGGGTAGAGCCCCGCCCAGTATTCGACGGCCTCGTGGACCTTGATGTGGCGGTAGATCCCGCAGCTCTGGAGCACGATCCCGATCCGCGGGCGCAGGTCGCGGGCGCCGGCCTGCGGGTCGAGGCCGAGGACCGAGACGATGCCGCCCGAGCGCTCGCGGAACCCCTCGAGGATCTCCACGGTCGTCGTCTTGCCCGCGCCGTTCGGGCCGAGCAGGCCGAACACCTCGCCCGCGGCCACCTCGAACGAGATGCCGCGAACCGCCTCGTGGTCGCCGTAGCGCTTGTGCAGGTCGCGCACGAGGATCGCCGGGGTGGCCGAGGTCACGCCCGGATGATCGCAGAGCGGGTGCGGATCGCCCCGCCCGGTGGACGCGGGCCGGACAGGCGCGATACTACGCTGGACCACGATGGCCAAGGCACGCGAGATCCCCGGGCTCGACGGGGCGATGCCGTACGCACAGGCGGCGGCGCTGACCGTCGAGGTGCGGGCGCGCGAGGTCTTCAGCCATGCGCACGGCGTGCTCGACACGAGCCGGATCGAGGGCGTCCACGACATGCGCGTGGCGACGCGCCGGCTGCGCGCGGTGCTGGAGGTCTACGCGCCGTGCTTCCCGCGCAAGGAGCTGCGGCCGGTGCTGCGCGACGTCAAGGCGCTCGCCGACGCGCTCGGCGCGCGCCGCGACCCGGACGTCGAGCTGCTCGCGCTCGAGCAGTTCGCCGCCTCGGTCGGGCCGGGCGAGCGCGCCGGGGTCGAGGTCTTCATCGCCCGCACACGCGCCGAGCAGCAGGACGGCAACGTGATCCTCGAGCGCGCGCTCGAGGAGATGCGCACGAGCGACCTCGAGGGCCGCCTGATGCGGCTCGCCGCGAGCGCCGCGCCGGCGGAGTCCGCGGAGGACGAGGACGAGGAGGCGCCGGCCCCGGTGGACGAGCATCCGCACGGGCTCGGGCGCCTGGAGGCCGGCCCCCACGACCCGGGCCCGGCGAACGTCAACACGGACACGGGGTGGTGAGGTGAAGGCACGCCGCGTGAAGGGGCTCGAGCCGCAGGACGCGCTCGCCGACAACGCGCAGCGGATCGTCGCCGTGCGTCTCGACGAGCTGTGCTCGTTCATCCCGGCTGCGCTCGACCCGCGCTCGGTGCGCGAGCTGCACGACATGCGGATCGCCGCCAAGCGCGTGCGCTACGTGCTCGAGGTGACGGCCGAGGCCTGCTTCGGCCCGTACGCGAAGACGGCGGCCAAGCGCGCCAAGGACCTCCAGGACCTGCTCGGGGAGATCCACGACTGCGACGTCCAGCTCCCGCGGGTCGAGGCGCTCGTGCTCGAGCTGCGCGACGCCGACGCCGCCGAGCTGCGCCGCCGCGCCGGCGACGCGATGGACCTCGATCCCGCCCTCGCCGCGCGGCTCCCGCACGGCTCCGCCTGGAGCGGGCTCGTTGCGCTCGAGACCTACCTGCGCGCGCGCCGCGACCTGCTCTTCGACCGCTTCACCGAGCTCTGGCGCGAGCTCGAGCGCGAGGGCTTCCGGGCGCGGCTGGAGTACGCGATCGCCGAGCGGCCCGCGCCGCCCCCCGCGCCGGAGGTGCCGGTCGCGCCCGCGCCGCCGGCCGAGCCGCCGCGCCCCACGATGGCCGCGGGCGCGCCCGAGGCCCCGGTCGGCCCGGTGGTCGACGCGCCGGCGCCGGTCGCCGTCGCGGCCGTTCCCGCCCCGCATCCCGTCCACCACGCCGTCGGCGGGATCCATCCGACGATCCCGGCCGGCGACCCCGAGGCGCCCGTCGGGCCGCCCGCACCGGACCCGGACGAGGCGCCCGAGGATCGCGCGTGAGCGAGGCGCCGGTCAGCGACACCTACGGGACCCCCACCGCCGAGGACCCGTTCCCGCCGCCGCGCGAGTCGCTCGACCTCGCCGACCCGGAGCTGTCGTTCAACCGCGAGGTCTCGTGGGTCGCGTTCAACGACCGCGTCCTCCAGCTCGCCGACGACCCGGCGCAGCCGCTGCTCGAGCGGCTGAAGTTCGCGGCGATCTTCACCTCGAACCTCGACGAGTTCTTCATGATCCGCGTCGCGGGTCTGCACGACCAGGTCGAGGCGGGGATCACCGAGAAGCGCCGCGCGGGGCTCAACCCGTCGGAGACGATCGACGCGCTGCGCGCCACGATCCAGCCGCAGCTCGAGCGCCAGGCGCGGCTCTTCGACGAGCGCCTGCGCCCGGAGCTGGCCGAGCACGGGATCCGCGTGATCGGCCTCGCCGACGTGCCGCCCGAGCAGCGCCCGGCGCTCTCCGAGCGCTTCAAGCGCCAGATCCTGCCGGTGCTCACGCCGCTGGCGGTCGGCCTCGGGCGGCCGTTCCCCTACATCTCGAACCTCTCGCTGAGCCTCGCCGTGCTCGTGCGCGACCCGAAGACCGACCACACCGTCTTCGCGCGGGTGAAGGTGCCCAAGGAGATGATCCCGCGCTTCGTGCCGGTGGTCGAGGGCGAGCAGACCTTCGTGCGGCTCGAGGACCTGATCGCCGACAACCTCGGGGCGCTGTTCCCGGGGATGGAGGTCGTCGACCGCAGCGTCTTCCGCGTGACGCGTGACGCCGACTTCGAGATCTCCGACGAGGCCGACGACCTGCTCGAGGCGGTCGAGGCCGAGCTGCGCCGGCGGCCGTTCGGCGAGGTCGTGCGCCTCGAGGTCGAGGCGGGGGTCAGCGAGCGCATCCGCGAGGAGCTGATCGCGGCGCTCGGGGTGTCCGAGCGCCAGGTGTACGCGATCCCGGGCATGCTCGACATGAACGACCTCTGGCAGCTCGCCGGGCTGCCGGGGCACCGCGGCCTGCGCGACGAGCCGTTCACCCCGATCACCCAGCCGCGGCTCGCCGAGGCCGAGGAGGACGGGCGCAGCATCTTCTCGGTGATCCGCGACGGGGACCTGCTCGTCCACCACCCCTACGAGTCGTTCGCCACCTCGGTCGAGCGGTTCGTCATGGAGGCGGTGGAGGACCCGGACGTCCTCGCGATCAAGCAGACCGTGTACCGGACCTCGGACGACTCGCCGCTCGTCCCGTCGCTGATCCGCGCCACCGAGCAGGGCAAGCAGGCCGTCTGCCTCGTGGAGCTCAAGGCGCGCTTCGACGAGCAGGCGAACATCACCTGGGGGCGCAAGCTCGAGGAGTCCGGCGTCCACGTCGTCTACGGGCTGCCGAACATGAAGACGCACGCCAAGACGCTCCTCGTGGTGCGCCGCGAGGGCGACGGCGTGCGCCGCTACGTGCACATCGGGACCGGGAACTACCACCCGAAGACGGCGCGGCTCTACACCGACTTCGGGCTCTTCTCGTGCGACGAGCGGCTCGGGGCGGACGTCGCGGACATGTTCAACTTCCTCACCGGCTACGGGCGGCCGACCGGCTACCGCGAGGTGCTGGTGGCCCCGAACTTCATGCTCGACGGGCTCGTGACGCGGATCGAGCGCGCGGTCGAGGCGCACCGCGCCGGCGAGCACGCGCACATCAAGCTGAAGATGAACGCGCTCGTGCACCCGCGCGTGATCGAGGCGCTCTACCTCGCCTCGCAGGCCGGCGTGCCGGTCGACCTCAACGTGCGCGGGATCTGCTGCCTGGTCCCCGGCATCCCGGGCGTCTCGGAGGGGATCCGGGTCGTGTCGATCCTCGGGCGCTACCTCGAGCATTCGCGGATCTACGCGTTCGAGATCGGGGAGGAGACCGAGGTCTTCATCGGCTCGGCCGACCTCATGCCGCGCAACCTCGACAACCGCGTCGAGCTCATCACGCCGGTGCGCGACGCCGGGGCGAAGGCCGAGCTGCTCGACACGCTCGAGCGCTGCCTGGCCGACAACACCGCGGCGTGGGAGCTGCGCCGTGACGGGACGTGGGACCGCGTCGTGCCCGGGCCGGGCGAGGAACGGCGCAACGTCCAGCGCGAGCTGCTGGCACGGGCGCGGGCGACCGAGGCCGAGCGCACCCCGTCGTCCTCGGCATGAGCGAGCCCGAGGAGCAGCCGGGCCTCGCCGAGCGCGTGGACGCCGCGCGCCTGCGCGTGCCGACGCGCGGCAATCGCCGCCTCGAGCGGCTCGTGGCGAACGTCAACGCCGACCCGCAGGTGCGCGGCTGGTGGTATCTCGCCGGGGTCAACGCGCAGCGGCTCGGGATGTCCGACCACTCGTGGGTCCACATCCAGATCGTCACGAACATCGCGCTGCGCCTCGCGCGGCTGCTCTTCAAGCGCGGCGTGCAGCCCGCGATGGTCGCCGACCACGGGATGGCCGAGCGCGACGCGGAGGTGGTGATCGCCGCCGGGGCGATGCTGCACTGCCTCGGGATGGCGATCCACCGCCGCGACCACGAGCGCTTCTCGCTGTTCCTCGCCGCCGACCGCCTGCCCGCGCTGCTCGAGGGCGTCTACGAGGAGCCGGAGCGCACCGTCGTGGCGGCCGAGGCGATGCACGCGATCATCTCGCACCGCTCGAAGGGCGAGCCGGTGACGATCGAGGGCGCGATCGTGCGCGTCGCCGACGCGCTCGACATGGCCAAGGGCCGCGCGCGGCTGCCGTTCGAGGCGGGGGAGACGAACATCCACTCGCTCTCGGCCTACGCGATCGAGGAGGTGAAGATCTCCGCGGGCCGCGAGACGGCGGTGCGGATCGAGATCGAGATGTCGAACTCGGCGGGGATCTTCCAGGTCGACGAGGGCCTCGGGACGAAGCTCCGCGGCACCCCGCTCGAGCCGCACATCGAGGTGGTGGCGCGGATCGAGGCCGAGCACGAGAAGCGGCTCGTGCCGGTGTTCCGGTTGTGAGCTGACGCAGGTCGCGCATGGCGCTGTGACGAGGGCGGTGCCAGCGTGGGCGCATGCCCCCCGAACCCCCGTCCGCGCGGCGGATCTCCCCGGATCTTCAGGGAGAACCCGCCGCGAACCACCGTCCGCAGCGCCCACATGCACCGGCGAGGCGGATCCTCCCGGATGAGCCGGGAGGATCCGTCACGCGGGAGCGGGAGCGGGCGCTGGCGGCGCTCGCCGCGCGACAGCACGGGCGCGTCTCACGCGCGCAGCTGCTCGACCTCGGGCTGACCAAGGCGGCGATCGACGGCCGGCTGGCCCAGCACCGGCTGCAGCGCGTGTACGGCGGCGTGTACGCGGTCGGGTACACCTCGAGCGAGGATCGCGGCCGGCTCTGGGCGGCGTGGCTGGCCTGTGCTCCCGACGCGGCGATCAGCCACCAGTCGGCCGCCGCGGCCTGGGGCCTGTGGCGCGACCGCGG
>JALOLQ010000059.1 GCA_025455895.1 Solirubrobacteraceae bacterium | reverse complement strand
AGGTCGGCCTGGCCGACCCACGGCTCGAGCTCGGCGAGCGCGGCCTCGAGTGCGACGCGCAGCTGGAAGGCGCACGCCTGCCAGCGCCCGGCGTCCGCGTCCTCGCGGGCGCGCAGCGTGAGGTCCTCGCAGGCGAGGGCGACGTCGCGGCCGCCGAGCAGCGCGGCCAGGCGCTCGGCCGGCTGGAGCACGGCGGCGCGGCCGCCGGGGACGGGCGGCGGGACCTCGAGCGCCTGCGTCCAGCGGCCGTCGGCGACCTGCTCGCCGGCGCCGCAGCCGACGCGCACCGCCGTCGCCTGGGCGCGGCTCAGCGGCCGGACCGAGGGGTCGGCGGCGGCGAGGCGGTGGGCGTGCAGCAGCCGGTTGAGGACGGCGACCGCGCCGTCGGCCTCGGCCGCGAGGTCGCGCGCGGCGAGCCAGCGGTCGGCCGGCTCCTCCAGCGCCCGCGCTCCGACGAGGGTGATCCGGGTGGCCGGCGCGGTGGCGGGGGGCGGCTCGGGCGGGGCCGGCTCCGGGCGCGGCCGTCTCCGGCGGCCCAGCGGCCCCCGCCGCACCGGTGCGGTGATCGTCTGCAGGACGAGCACGTGCTCGGGCTCGCCCGCGTGCCCGCGGACGATGTAGCGCCCGTCCGCCGGGCCGAGGACCCAGGGGACCTCGACCTGGACGAAGCCGAAGAGCGGTGAGCCGGCCAGGGCGGACCTCAGCCGTCGCGGGCGTGGTCGCGTCCGTGCGCGTGGCCCTCGTGGTCGTGGGAGTGGGCGTGCCGCCCCTTCGACGGCTTCTTCGTGACCTTCACCGCCCAGCGGCTCGGCTGCACCGGCACCACCGGGTTGCGGATCCGCGCCAGGCCGCTGACGAGGCGGTCCCACTGCTCGGGCGCCAGCACGCTGCGCGAGTCCCCGTTGGGCCGCCAGCCGACATGGATGTGATCGTGGTGGTCGCCCATCGCGATCGTGTTGTCGGTGCCGGCGTACTCCATGAGGGTGATGATCTGCGCCGGCTTCATCGCGCCCTGCATGGTCAGCAGCACGCGCACGGCCTTGTCGGTGATCGAGCCCGGCCCCTGGTTCCCGGTCATCGGGATGCCGTTGATCGCCGCGATGTCCACGGCGGTGCCGGTGGTGTGGTGCGAGACGTTGCCCGAGGCGGTGAAGTAGCCGTGCCCGCAGCGCAGCGAGGTGACCGTCGGCTTCAGCTTGCGCGCCGCGAGCAGCTCGAGGCTCGCGAGCACGCGGCGGTCGACGATGCCGGCGCGGATGTCGGCGCGCCCGCAGGCGTAGATCTCGATGTCCGGGTTGTCGAGCACCCGCCGCATGAGCTGCGCCTTGCTCATCAGCATGATCTGGCCGATCGACAGCCGGCGCGGCTTGCCGTTCCCGCGCACGAGCGGGTTGCGCGCGCGGTAGATCGCGGTCGAGTCGAGCAGGCGCCAGCCGTCCAGCAGGGGCTTGGGATCGATCCGCGGCGTGCGTGCGCCCGCCGGGCGGACCTCGAAGTACAGGTGCGGCGCGCGCTCGGCGCGCAGGCGCGTCGCGGTCGCGCGGGCCGCGCGCACGTCGCCGGGCTCCTGCGACGGGGCGAAGCGCAGCGAGGCCGAGCCGACCCGGCCGAGCACGGTGCCGCCGATCACGTGCGCGCCGCGGCGCAGCGGCTTGAGCACCATCTCGTCGCGGTCGAGCTCCTGCGGCTCGCTGAAGTAGGCCTTGAACGCGGTGACGCCCTCGGGCACGGGGATCGTCAGGTCCTGCGGCGCGGCCGGTGCCGCCGCCGGCGCCGGTGCCGGTGCGGGCAGCGGCGTGCCGATCTCGGGATACAGCGCCGGGGTGCGCGGACCCTCGACCGGCCGCAGCGTCCCGGCCCCGCTCAGCGCGGGCGCCGGGATGCTCTCGCCGGTGTCGCTCCGGTCGCGGGCCAGGTCCGGAAGCGCGAGGCCGAGCGCGGCGCGGATGCGCCGGATCGCGATCTCGCGCGACGGGCGGCCGCCGACGGTCATCTGGGCCTCGGGGGTCGCCCCGTCGTCGGCGCGCAGCGTGCCCGTCTTCCCACGCGTGGCCGGCGCGGTCGGCTTCGGGTCGCGCCCGCTGAGGCCGAGCTCCCGCCGGATCGAGGCCTCACTCTGCGCGCGCGGCCGCGGGACGGGGTAGAGCGCGGCAAGCTTCGCCAGGTGCCCGTAGGTATAGGTGTTGCCGTAGGCGTCGCGCAGGCGGATGTAGCGCCCGAGCCGCTTCGACGTGCCGAGCGCGACGACCTTCGCGTCCTGCACCGCGACGACCGGGGCGCCGGGGGCCGCGTAGATCCGCATGCCGCGGCGGGTCGCGCTGCCCTCCACGGGGATCGAGGCGTTCCCGCCGCGCAGCCGCGCCGATGCGCCCTTCGTGGGCAACCTTCCAGCGTAGGTTGAGGTTGAGGCTACGGGGAAGCGGCCCAGCGTCAGCCCGCTCAGGGAGCCCACGACCTCCGCGGGCAGCGCGCTCAGCGCCCGCGCGCGCTCGAGCACGTCGTTGACGTACCAGTCGGCGTGGTTGTACGCCCACAGCGCCCGGCGCAGGCTCTCGCCGGCCCCGGCGGCCTTGAGGTAGCGCGCGGCGGCGAAGATCGCGTCGACGGGGTTGTACGGGTCTCTTCGGCCGTCGTTGTTCGCGTCGACGCCGTACGTCGCCCAGGTGCTCGGCATGAACTGCATCCAGCCGAGGGCCCCGGCGGTGGAGACGCTCAGGTTGCGCCCGTAGTCGGTCTCGATCGCGTTGATCGCGGCGAGGATCTCCCAGCGCACGCCGTACTCGACCCCGGCGGCCTGGTAGATCGGCAGCAGGAAGGGCGGCACGCGGAAGCGGTCCAGCAGGATGTTCGGGACGCCGCGGGTCGCCGGCCCGGGCAGCGTGATCGGGCCGAGCCCGCCGCCGTCGAAGCTGCCGGGGCCCGCCGGCGCCGACGGGGGCAGCGGATCGCCGCCGATTCCCGGGCCGTCGCGCAGCAGCGACGCCGGAGGCGGGGGCGGCGAGCGGTCGTCAGGGCCGGTCGAGCGCTCGCCGCCGGAGCGGCGGCGGTCGCGGACGCGCTGCTTGCGCTTCGGCTTGGTCTTACCTTCAGCCTTAGGTCGAGGCTTTGCGGCGGGCCGGTCCGCCTCGGCGTTCTGCTGCTCCGGGGCTCCGGCGAGCGGCTCGGCCGTCACGGGCGCGGGCGCGGGCGGCTGCTCGGCGCCCGGGGCGGGGGCCGGCGCGGGCGCGGGGGGCGCAGGCGTCTCCGGGGCCGGCGGCGGCGTGGGCGGGGCGGGCTCGGCGGGGGCGGGCCAGCCTTCGGGGCAGGGTGCGCCGTCGGTCGTGCCCTGCGGGGCGGCGACGAGCTGGCCCGCCGGCGTCAGGCACTGCGCGGGGGCCGGCGACTCCTGGGCGGCCGCGGGGGCCACGGGCACCGCCAGCCCGGCCAGGGCGGTCAGGACGGCGATGATCAGCGGGCGAAGGCGCATCCGGGTCCGGTCGCCCCCGATCCCCCCGGCGTTCGCTTCCGGACGCGGGGACCACCGGGGCACGGCGAAGCTACCAGCGGCGCCGGACCGCAGCGCGCGCGTCCGCGACGCGCGGGCGGGAAGGGGATGGTGGTCGGGGTGCAAGGGGTCTGGAGGGCGGTCGGAGCGGGGCGCGAGCAGGGCGCGCCGTACCCGTCCCTTCGGCCGTTCCGGGGGGCGGCTTGACCCCGGATCGCGAGAAACCATGCGGGTTTGCGCCATCATGCCCAACCCAGACCCTCGACTCGAGGGTATGGGTTGCGAAGGGGTGCTGCGGGATGCGCCGGGATGCGCCGGGACGGCGAGGTTCGGCGCGCCTCGGGTAGCGTGTCGGGCATGACCGACGCCGACGCCGACTCGCTGCGCGACCGCCTTGGCCGCCAGAGCGAGGAGACCCTCGCCAAGCTCGCCCAGGATCTGCTCGAGAACCCGCTCGTGAGCGGGACGATCTCGCGGGCCTTCGAAGCGCGCGAGCGCGCCGCCCAGGCCCAGGACGCCGCACTGGGAGCGCTGAACCTGCCGTCGGCGGCCGACCTCGAGCGCCTCACGCGCCGCGTCCGCTCGGTGAGCCAGCGGCTCGAGGGGATCGAGGACGCGGTCGACCGCCTCGACGACCGCCTCGCCGGCCAGGCGAGGACGGGCACCGCCGACGACCGCCTCGCCGCGCTCGAGGAGCGCCTGGCCGCCGTCGACGCGACGCTCACCGCCATCGCCTCCTCGCTCGCCGACCTGCGCGCGCCGGCGCCCGCCCGCCGCCCGGCGGCGAAGAAGCCCGCTGCGAAGAAGCCGGCGGCGGAGTCCTAGGCCTGGGCCGCGAGCGCCGCGAACGCGGCGCGCCCCAGCCGCACCGACGCGGCCTCGAGGTCCTCGGCGCCGATGCGCGTGCCCGACCCCGCGCCCGCGTCGCTCACGAGCAGGCAGCAGGCTGCGCGCACGCCGCGCCGCGCCGCCACGGCCAGCACGGCGGCCGCCTCCATCTCGACCGCCAGCGCGCCCGCCGCGCGCCAGCCGTCGGCCCGTGCCGGGTCGGGGTCGTAGAAGAGATCGGTCGTGACGATCGGCCCGGCGTGATCGGCGCGCTCGGCGAGCGCGGCCGTGAGCCGGGCGTCGGGCTCCGGGCCCGGCCCGCCGAGCGCGGCGCTCGTGCCGTCGGCGGCGATCACGCGGGTGGCCGCGACGAGGTCGCCGAGCGCGAGGCCGGGGTCGAGCGCCCCGCAGGAGCCGATCCGGATCGCCACCTCGAGGCCCAGGTCGCAGAGCTCCTCCATGACGATCGCGGCGCTCGGGCCGCCCATGCCGTGGCTCATGATCGTGAGCGGCTCGCCGTCGGCCGCGGTCCCCGTGTAGCCCCAGAGCCCGCGGTTGTGGTTGAACATCCGCGGCGCCTCGGTGAGCTCCTGGGCGAGCAGCAGCGCCCGGCCCGGATCGCCGGGCAGCAGGGCGCGCGGGGCGAGCGGCGCCGTCGGGTGCACGTGGCGCGGTTGCGACGGCATCGGCGCGCGAGGATAGTCTGCGCCCATGGGCAAGCAGGAGAAGAAGAAGGCCAAGGCCAAGGGCGCCGATCCGGCCGACTCGCGGGCCGACCAGGTCCGCGCGGCGGTCGACCAGGCCTTCCAGGCCGCGGGCTCGCAGCTCACGCGCGAGCGCGCGCAGGACATCGCCGACGAGCTGTCGGCCGCGGCCCAGCGGGTCCGGGACACGCTCGAGGACCTGCGCCCGTCGTCGGTGGACGACATCCGGCGCCTCGACGACCGGCTGATCGCGCTCGAGGAGCGCGTCGCGAAGCTCGAGGCGGCCGCGGCGGCGCCCGCGCGCAAGGCGCCCGCGCGCAAGCCGGCGGCGCGCAAGCCGGCGGCGCCCCGCGCCGCGGCGGCGAAGGCCGCCCCGAAGACCTCCGGCTGACCGCCGCCCCGCGGTGACGGTCGCGCTCGACTCGCCCGCGGCCGTCCGCGCCGTCCTGGACCGCGCGTTCGCGCTCATGGACGCGGACCCCGAGATGGGCCCGCGCCTGCGCATGGCCGACGTGCCCGAGCGGTTCACCTTCGAGGACGTGGGCCTCGTGGTGGACATCCGCGCCAGCCGCCCCGGGGAGCCGGGGAACCTCGTCTGGGTCTGGGACGCCGAGGTCGACTGGGAGCCGCGCGTGCGGATGACGATGGACGCCGAGGTCGCCGTGCGCTACTTCCAGGGCCGGGAGAACGTCCCGGTCGCGATCGCGCGGCGCCGCATCCGCGCCGCGGGCGACCTGCGCGCCGCGCTCCAGCTGATCCCGATCACCAAGCCGGTCTTCGCGCGCTTCCGTGCGTTCCTCGAGGCCGAGCACCCGGAGCTCGTCGCCTGAGCCCGGCCCCGACACCCGCCGGCGGGCCCAGCACCGCCGAGGTCGCCGAGCGCACCGGCGTCACGCCCGCCACGCTGCGGCGCTGGGTCGCGCGCGGCCTGATCCCCGCGGCGCCGGCCGCCGGCCCGTGGCCGCCGCTGGCCGTCGCGCACGCGCGGATCGTCGCCCGGCTGCGCGAGCGCGGCCACTCGCTCGAGGAGATCCGCCGCGCGACCGAGGAGGGGCGGCTCGCCTTCGGCTACGTCGAGGAGCTGCTGCCCGAGGTCCGCGGCACGCGCTCGCTGAAGGAGGTGGCCCGCGCGACCGGCCTCGAGCCGGCGCTGGTCCAGCGGATCTTCACGACGATCGGCTTCAGCGCCGACGCCACCGAGCACCTCGGGCCCGAGGACGAGGAGATGCTCGGGCACATCGCCGCGGTCCTCGCCGCCGGCTTCCCGCTGGCGGCGTTCCTCCAGCTGATCCGGGTCTACGGCCAGTCGGTCGCCCAGATCGCCGACGCCGAGGTCCGGCTGTTCCACCTCTACGTGCACGAGCCGCTGATGCGCGACGGCGTCCCGGGGCTCGAGGTGGCCGAGCAGATGGGGGAGCTCTCCTCGCGGCTCGTGCCGCTGTCGGGCCCGGTGATGGAGCAGATCCACCGCCGCTACCTGCACCACTTCATCGAGCAGGACATCGTCGGCCACATGGAGGCCGAGGTCGGCGAGGCCGCCTCCGAGCTCGGCCGGATGCGCACGACGATCGCCTTCGCGGACCTCGCCGGCTACACCCAGCTGACCGAGCAGCAGGGCGACGAGGAGGCGGCGGACATCGTCGAGCGCTTCGTCGCCGACGTCACGCACACGCTGCCCGACGAGGCGCGGATCGTGAAGACGATCGGCGACGAGGTGATGCTCGTCTCGAGCGACCCGGCCGCGCTCGTCGACTGGGCGGTCGGCTTCCAGGCGCTGGTCGGCGGCCGGCCCGTGCCGCGGATCGGCATCCACGTCGGCGAGGTGCTCTACCGCGACGGCGACTACTACGGGCGCGAGGTGAACCTCGCCGCGCGCGTCGCGGCCCGCGCCGCCGCCGGGGAGGTGCTCGTCACCCGCGCGATCGCCGAGTCGGCCGAGCCCCACCAGGACTTCGACCTGATCGGCGAGGTGCGCCTCAAGGGCTTCACCGAGCCGACCGAGCTCTACCTCGCGCGGCTGCCCGGCCTCGACGAGATGGACTAGCGTGGCGCCCATGACCGAGCGGCTGCTCGAGCGCGTGCGCGAGGGCGGGCTGCTCCCCGCGGGCGGCGAGGTGGTCGTGCTGCTCTCCGGGGGGCGCGACTCGGTCTGCCTGCTCGACGCCGCCGTGCGCCTCGCCGGCCCCGGCTGCGTGCGCGCGCTGCACGTGAACTACGCGCTGCGCCCCGAGGCCGGCGGTGACGAGGCCGCCTGCGCGGCGCTGTGCCGGCGCCTCGAGGTGCCGCTCGCGGTCGAGCGCCCCGGCGGGCCCGGCGCCGTGCGCGGGAACCTCCAGGCCTGGGCGCGCGAGGTCCGCTACGCGGCCGGCGCGCGCGCGATCGCCGGCACCGCGGCGCGCCTCGCGGTCGCCCACACCCGCACCGACCAGGCCGAGACGATCGTCTACCGCTTCGCCGCCTCGCCCGGGCGCCGGCCGCTGCTCGGCATGCCCGACGAGCGCGGGCCGCTCGTGCGCCCGCTGCTGCGCGCGGGCCTCACGCGCGAGGACACCGCCGCCTGGTGCGCGGCGCGCGGGCTGCCCTGGCGCGAGGACGCGACGAACACGAGCGCGCGCTACGCCCGCGGGCGGGTGCGCACCCGGGCGCTG
>JALOLQ010000379.1 GCA_025455895.1 Solirubrobacteraceae bacterium | reverse complement strand
CGGCCAGATCCGGCTGTGGTGGGACGAGACGCCGCTGGACCTCTTCTTCGACTACGCCCCGATCCACGCGCAGGCCGCGGAGCATCGCCGCACGGTGCCATTCGCCGGCACGCGCATCCCGGTCCTCGGGCCGGTCGAGCTCGCGGCGTTCAAGGCCATGGTCGACCGCACGCGTGACTGGGCGGACCTCGAGGCGATGATCGCCGCGGGGACCCTCGACCTGGAGGCCACGCGGTCCGCGCTGCGCACGATGCTCGAGCCGGGCGACCCGCGGTTCGCGCGGCTGGAGGCCGCCGAACGGGCGGCACGCCCGGAGTAGACTCGCCGGATGAGCGCCGAGGAGGCGGTCGTCCGGCCGGTCGAGGAGGTGCGCGCGCCCGCGCCGGGCCGGATCCTCGCGGTCGCGCTGCCGGTGCTGTGGGCGGCCGCGCTCGGGGTCTCGGTCCTCACGTGGGGCCTGCCGATCGCGCGCGACCAGCTGTTCTTCTGGATGGGCCTCGGCCTCGTCGCGTTCAGCGTCGCGGCCTGGCGCACCTGGGGGACGATGCTGCTCGAGTGGCTGCCGTTCTTCGCGCTGCTCGTCGCCTACGACCGCCTGCGCGGCGCGGTGTCGGTGCCGTCCGAGCAGGCGCACATCGACCCGCAGATCGCCTTCGACCGCGCGCTCGGCCTCGGCGAGGTGCCGACCGTCTGGCTCCAGGCGCGCCTCTGGGACCCGCTCGAGGTGCAGTGGTACGACCTCGCCGCGTGGGGCGTCTACCTCACCCACTTCTTCGCCGTGTGGGTCGTGGCGGCGGTGCTCTGGCGCGTCGCCCGGCCGCGCTTTCGCCGCTACGTCGCCTTCGTGCTGCTCGTGACGCTCGGGGCGTTCCTGACCTACTGGCTGTTCCCGGCGCAGCCGCCGTGGATGGCCGAGGCCGAGCCGGGGATGGGCGCGGTCACGCGGATCGTGCCGCACGTCTGGGACACGCTCGGCGTCTCGACGATGCGCTCGGTCTACGAGGACGCGAGCCTCGTGAACCTCGTCGCGGCGATGCCCTCGCTGCACGCCGCCTACCCGATGCTGCTGCTGCTCTTCTTCTGGCCGGCCGGCTGGTGGGTGCGCGGCGCGCTCGCGGCCTACACGCTCGCGATGGGCTGGACGCTCGTCTACGGCGGTGAGCACTTCGTGCTCGACATCGTCGCCGGCTGGGCGCTCGCGCTGGCCGCCTGGGGGCTGTTGGCGCTGCTCTGGCCGCGGCTGCCGCGGCGGCTCACCGGCTCGGCGTCGCCGACGCCGGCGGCGGGACGCTGAGCAGCCCCGCGAGATCGGAGACCGTCGTGTCCACCACGACGTCGGCGCGCTCGGGCGTGTGCTCGCGGGCGAGCAGCGCGTCCTCCTGGGCGGCCCAGCGGTCCCAGTGCGGGGCGTAGACCTCGCCGTCGCGCGCCAGCGCGCGTTCGCGGCGGATCTCGACCGGCGCCTCGAGCCACACGAGCAGCCCGAGATGCCGCGCGCCCGGCCGCGCGCCGGCGCCGACCCCCTCGACGATCAGCGTCTGCGGCCGGCCGAGCGGCCACGGGACGTCCCAGTCCCCGGCGAGCCAGTCGTAGTGCGGGACGAGGACCGGCTCCCCCGCCGCGAGCGGGGTGAGCACCTCGCGCTCGAGCGCGGCGACCCCGCGCTCGAGCCCGTCCCAGCCGTCGTAGAGCCGGTCGAGGTGCACGACCGCCGCGTCCAGCTCGGGCGCCAGCAGCAGCGCGAGCGTCGACTTGCCCGCGCCCGAGCGCCCGTCGATCCCGATCACCCGCGTGCCGCCGGCCCGCACCGGCGCCGCGCGGGCGCGCGCGAGCAGCGCCGCGAGGTCGCGGCTCACCCCCCGGCTCCGGGCAGGTAGTCGTTCGTGAAGTACGTCGACCAGTCGGGCTCGGCCGCGAGCGGCTTGCCGTCCTTGCCCACGAGCAGCTCGTTCTCGGCGAGGAAGCGCCCGTAGGCGTTCCAGCGCTCGGCGGCCTGGCGCGGGATCCTCGTCGGCGCGGCGGTAGCCCTCGAGCGTCGCCGCCAGGAAGCGCCGCGCGAGCTCCGGCTCGGCCTGGAGGTACTTCGCGCTCGAGATGAGCAGCGTCGAGTACTGCTCCGGGAAGCCGTGGTCCTCGAAGCGGAAGGTGCGCATCGGCTTGCCCGCCAGGCGCGCCTCGATCACCTGCCAGGTGGCGGCCGGGATCGTGAAGTCCGCCCGGCGGTTGTAGACGGCCTCGTAGGCCGACGTCGTGAGCGTGACGTCCTTGAACTCCCCGGTGCCGCCGTCGGCGCGGATCACCTGCCGCAGCGCGGGGACCTCGTCCGGCACGCCGAAGCCGGCGTAGGTCTTCCCGTCGAGGTCGCGCGGGCGCTGCAGATCCTCGCGATCGGCCGCGACGCCGATCTCGAACGCGTTGCGCTGGACCGGCGCGAGCACGGAGATCACGTCGCCGCCGGCGGCGCGCGCGTAGGAGGCGCCCGCCTGGTAGGAGACGCCGAAGTCCGCGCGCTCGCGCGAGACGAGCGTCTCGGGCAGCGTCGTCGCGAACGGGATGATCTTCAGGCGGATGCCCGCCTCGCGGTAGAGGCCGAGGCGGTCGGCGACGTAGATGCCGCTGTGGTTCGTGTTCGGCGTCCAGTCGAGCGCCAGGCTGACCGTCGTCAGCGGCTTCGGCGCGGTGGCGGTGGCGGGCTCGTCGTCCCCGCCGCAGCCGGCGGCGACGAGGGTGGCGGCGCAGCCGGCGAGCAGGAGGGCGATGAGGCGGTGGCGGAGCATGGCGCAGGAATAGCAGTCCCCGATCACGCCGGCGCGCCGAGCAGATCGTCGAGCAGTTGCGCCTCGAGCGCGGCGAAGGCGGGGTCGGACAGCAGCG
>JALOLQ010000378.1 GCA_025455895.1 Solirubrobacteraceae bacterium | reverse complement strand
CGGGCCACCGGGAAGACGCTCTACGTCCTCGACGAGCCGACGACGGGCCTCCATTTCGCCGACGTAGAGAAGCTGCTCCAGGTCCTCCACCGGCTCGTGGACGCGGGCAACACGGTCGTCGTCATCGAGCACAACCTCGATGTCATCAAGACCGCCGACTGGATCGTGGACCTCGGACCGGAGGGCGGGATCCGGGGCGGCGCGATCGTCGGCGAGGGGACACCGGAGGAGATCGCGGCGGTGGAGGGCTCGGCCACCGGGGAGTACCTGGCCCGCGTCCTGCGCGGCGAGCCGCTTGTCCCGCTCTCGGACATCACGTTCGCCGAGGAGCTGGGGCGCGAGGTCGCCCGGACCGCGGCGAGCACCGGCGAGGTGGTTGCTCCGGCGGTGCCGGTTGCCGCGGCGCGCAAGCGAGCGGCTGCCGCCCCGAGCCGCGGAGGCTGACCGGCTCACTGCCGGCGTTGCGGCGTGGCGGCGCGGGCCGGGGTGGCGGCGCGGGCCGGCGCTGTGCCGCCGGCCGACGCCGCGCTGGGCCGCGGGCGCCGGCCGGCAGCGTAGGATTGGCCCATGCCCGACATCGACTTCGCCTTCCTGGCCGACGCCGCGGAGGCCCGACCCGGCGAGAAGTTCAGCGTCCTCGGCGGGTGACCGCGCCCGAGACGGGCCGCGAGCACGAGGTCCGCTTCGTCCTCCTGGACCCCGACGGCCGCGAGCTGGCGGGCGCGAACGGGGTGGTGCGGACGAGCCCGCCGCCCGACGGGCGCGACACGGTCATCACCTTCGCGCTCGACCTGTGGAACGTCGGCTTCGAGCGGCCGGGTGACCACTCGTTCCGGATCCTGGTGGACGGCTCGGAGCGGAAGCGGCTGCCCCTCGTCGTGGACCGGCTCCCGGCGGAGCTCGACTCGACGGTCAACTGACCGCGCGACGGGCGTGACGTCCAAGCATCCGGCCGCCCGGCGCCTCGTGACCGTGATCGGCGACCCGCGCCCCGCCGGGCGCCTCGTAACCCCGCGCCGGCCGTGACGACTCGTCCTCCCAGCCGCCACGAGCTGCCCGAGATCGACGAGGCCGGCTTGGCCGCCGCCCGCTGCGCCGACCGCCTCCTCGCGTCCGCCCGCGCGCTTGGCAGCACCCGCTGGGAGACGTTCCTCGCGCCCCTTCCGGAACGCCTGCGTGACGCACCGCCCGCGGACCTGCGCGCCGCCGCCCGTCGCGGCCGGGCGGCCTTCGGGGCCAAAGACTCGATCGCCGACGTGCTGCCCTGGGAGGACGCGATGGCCTTCCGCGACGCCCTGGATAGGCTCCTGAAGTTGCTGCTGCGCTACGAGGCTGCCCAACGCTGACGGCTGCCGGTGGTCTCACTGGTTCACGCGCCCAGCTCTACGGCGTCGAACGCCTCGAGCAGGAAGGGCGACGGCGCGGCCGGGTCGTACACGAGCGTCAGGCTCCGGCGGGCACGTGTCCAGGCGACGTAGGCGAGCCGGCGCTCCTCCTCGAGGGCGCGCGCGGGATCCGCGGCGTCCGCGAGCGAGCGGGCGCTCGGGAAGCGGCCCTCCGTCATTCCGAGGACGGCGACGTGATCCCACTCAAGGCCCTTCGTCGCGTGAGCGGTGGCGAGCGTGAGGGCGGCGTCCGGGCGGCGGAGCTCGGCCAGGCGGGCGCGTGCCCGGGCGATCGCTCCGGCGAGGTCGTCGTCGGGCGCGATCCGCACCGCCCAGGCGGTTACCGCGGCCGCGACCTCTGCATCGGTCCAGGTGGGCTCCGGGTCTGGGTCGTCGGGGGTGGGGGCGGCAGAGGGCAGCGAGCCGGCGGGCAGGCGCGCCGCCGCGACGACCCGCGCAGCAGCCGCCAACGGGGATGGTGACGAGGCCGCTGCCGCGACGAGGCCGTCGACGCGGGGGTCCTCCAGCGGCAGCGGCACGCCGTCCGCCCGGAACGCGATCCCGCCGGCCAGGCAGGCGGCCACGGCCGGGAGCAGCTCCCGTCGCGTTCGCGCCAGGACGGCCCGGCTCGAGCCGTCGGCCGGCCACGCGGCGAGCAGGCGCGGCAAGGGGTCCACGCCAACCGGCGCCGGCGCAAGGATGAGCCGACCAACCGCGCTCGGGCCGGCGCGGATCAACTTCGCGAAGCGCTCCTCGTTGTTCTCTATCAGGCGGACCGCGCGCGCGAGGACGGGCGCCGGGCAGCGGTAGTTGACGGCGAGGTCGACGCGCCGCAGGCCGGGCAGGTCGGCGGCGAGCCCCAGCACGCGCCGTACGTCGGCGAGGCGCCAGCCGTAGATGCTCTGGTCGTCGTCGCCGACGAGGAAGATGCGGTTCGCCGGCGCGGCCAGCAGGAGGGCGAGCCGAAGCTGGCTTCGGTCGACGTCCTGGACCTCGTCGACCAGCAGGTGTGCGCAGCGGGCTCGCCAGCGCTCCAGCAGCGCCGGGTCGGCCTCGAGCGCCCGAAGTGCGCCCGCGACGAGGTCGTCGAAGTCGATCGCGCCGGCCAACGCGAGCGCGCGCTCGTAAGCGACGAAGGCGCGGGCGATGGGGCCGGGCGCCGGGTCGGCTGCCAATTCGTCGACGGTCACGCCGAGGTCGAGCTTCAGTCGTGAGAAGGCGTCGTCCAGCCGGCGGCGGGTGGCGGGGTCGGCGGTGGGCAGGACGGCTCGAAGGATGCCGTCGCGCGGCGCGAGGTTCGGCGTGCGTCCGGCGTCGCGCAGGATCTCGAGCCCCAGGGCGTGGAAGGTCCGAACGCGGACGGCGTCGGGAGCGATGGCGAGCGGCTCGAGCGCGGGCGCCACCCGCTCGCGCAGCTCCTCGGCGGCGCGGGCGTTGAACGTGATGGCCGCGATCGTCGACGGGTCAGCCCCCGCGGCCACGAGCCACGCCACCCGCGC
>JALOLQ010000058.1 GCA_025455895.1 Solirubrobacteraceae bacterium | reverse complement strand
GTCGACATCCGGTGCCCGGAGACGTTGATCACGTCGTCGACGCGCCCGATCACCCAGAAGTAGCCGTCGTGGTCCTCGCGCGAGGCGTCGCCGACGAAGTAGTTCGGCGCGCCGAAGCGCTCCCAGTAGCCGGAGAGGAAGCGGTCGGGCTCCTTGTAGAGCGTGCGCAGCATCCCGGGCCACGGGTTGCGCAGCGTGAGCAGGCCCTGGACGTCGCGCTGGACCTCGCGGCCGTCGTTGTCGACGACCTTCGCCGTGAGCCCGGGCAGCGGCGTGCCGGCCGAGCCCGGCTTGGCCGCCTGCGCGCCGGGGAGCGTCGTGATCATCATGTGGCCGGTCTCGGTCTGCCACCACGTGTCGACGACCGGGCAGCGCCCGCCGCCGACCACGTGCCAGTACCAGACCCAGGCCTTCGGGTTGATCGGCTCGCCGACCGTGCCGAGCAGCCGCAGCGCCGAGAGGTCGTGGCGGGCGACCTCCTCGGAGCCCCACTTCATGCAGGTGCGGATCGCCGTCGGCGCGGTGTAGAAGATGCTCACGCCGTAGCGCTCGCACAGCTCCCACCAGATCCCCTTGTGCGGGTAGTCCGGCGCGCCCTCGAACATCACCGACGTCGCGCCGTTGGCGAGCGGCCCGTAGACGATGTAGCTGTGGCCGGTGACCCAGCCGACGTCGGCCGAGCACCAGAACACGTCGCGCTCGGGCTTGAGGTCGAAGACGTGCTTGAACGTCCACGTGACGCCGGTGAGGTAGCCGCCCGTCGTGTGCTGGATCCCCTTCGGCTTCGCCGTCGAGCCCGACGAGTAGAGGATGAAGAGCGGGTGCTCGGCGTCGAGCGGCTCGGCCGGGCACTCGGGCTCGGCGGCCGCGAGCGCCTCGTCCCACCACACGTCGCGGGCGTCGTCCATCTCGCACGCGACGCCGGTGTGGCGCACGACCATCACCGTCTCCAGGTGGGTGAGGTCGCGCATCACGCGGTCGACCTCGGCCTTGACCGGCGCGGTCTTCCCCTTGCGCCGCGCGCCGTCGGCGGTGATCAGCGCGCTCGCGTTGCTGAACGCCATCCGCTCGTGCACCGACTCGGCGCTGAAGCCGCCGAAGACGACGTTGTGCGGCGCGCCGATCCGCGTGCAGGCGAGCATCGCCACGACGACCTCGGGGATCATCGGCAGGTAGATCCCGACGACGTCACCCGGCCCGACCCCGCGCGCCTTCAGCGCGTTCGCGCAGCGCTGCACGTCGGCGAGCAGCTGCGCATAGGTGATCGTGCGCGTCTCGCCCTCCTCGCCGTGCCAGTGGAAGGCGACGCGGTCCCCCAGCCCGTTGGCGACGTGGCGGTCCAGGCAGTTGTGCGAGACGTTGAGCCTCCCGCCCTCGAACCAGCGGTAGAACGGCGCGTCCTCGTCGGCCAGCACGCGGTCCCACGGCGTGAACCAGTCGAGCGCGCCGGCCTGCTGCTCCCACCAGCCCACCGGGTCCTTCGCGGCCTCCTCGTGGACCGAGAGGTCGGTGATCAGCGCCTGGGCGCGGAACTCCTCGGAGGGCTCGAACCACTCCCGCTGGAGCAGCGATTCGAGGACCTCTTCGAGCTGGGGATCGTCGGCCATGGCGGAATCCGTATCACGGCCCGCCCGCCCGGGACTACAGCCAGCCCAGCCCGACGCCGAACACGAGCGCCATCACGACGTTGATCGCCGCGAGCCCGCCGAGCCGGCGCCAGCGGGCGCGCTGGTCGGGCGCGTCGAAGACCCAGGCGGCGTACAGGTAGAACCACAGGTAGCCGAAGACGACGATCAGCGGCACGAACGGCGTGTTCCACCACCAGTAGTCCCAGTGGAAGGTGCCCGTCTCGTGGAGGAACAGCTCGACCGCGACGCTCAGCAGCGAGAGCCCGATCGCGTACGTGAGCCGGTTCGGCAGGCCGAGGACCTTGGTCGTGCGGTCCGCCGGGAGCAGCTTGGCGAAGATGATCCCGCCGAGCAGGAACTGGAACGAGATCTCGACGTTCAGCCCGACGAGGAACTGGTAGGCCGTCGGGCCGGTGGTCGCCCACAGCGGCGAGCGGTCGGTGAGCTCGAGGATCACCGAGTTGACGATCTCGTTGAACCAGTCGGCCAGCCAGACGGCGAGACCCGCCGCGACGATGTCGAGCCGGCCGCGCTCGACCTCGTTGGCGTAGATGTAGAAGACGATCGCCAGCAGCGAGACCGCGTACCACTTGAACTGGGCGGGGTCGCGCACGAGGCGCTGCGCCTCGAGGATCACCTCGGGACGCTCGGCGAGGGGGAGGGTGAGGGGCACGACGCCGAACCCTGGCGCGCCGCCGCTCGGCCTTCATCCGGGGAAACCCCGGACCCGTGCGGGCTACTTCTTCTTGCGCTTCTTGCGCCGCTGGCCCTGCGAGAGCCCGTCGTCCGGCAGCGTGGGAGCGGGCGTCGCGGGCGGCTCCGCCGGGGCGGCCTGCGCCTGGCGCTCGCGGCGCGCCTGGGCGCCGCTGGGCCAGGGGACGGCGCGGCCCGTCTCCCAGGCCGGCGGCAGCCCGCGCGGCCACCGGCGCGCGATCAGGAAGCCGACGGCGATCAGCCAGAACGAGCGGATCACCTGCTGCTGGTCGATCGGCAGGATGAACGTGGCGCCGACGATCATCCCGAGCACGCCCATGAAGCGCGTGAGCAGGCCGCCGCGCATCGCGTTGAGGCTGATCAGGACGAAGCCGAGGCCCATGCCGAACGCGCCCATGAGCTGGATCAGCGTCCCCACGACGACCGGGCCGGTGCTGATCGCGTCGAGCGCGTCGCGGTTCGTCGCGTCCGCGGCGAGGCTCGAGCCCTCCGAGACGCGCATGATCCCCACCGTCGCCGTGCCGACCGCGTAGGCGGCGGCGCCGATCGCGGCGGCGATCAGCGGGAACTGCGACAGGCTCGGGGTGCGGGCGCGCGCCGCCTTGAAGAGGTAGGCGAGCACGAAGAACGCGAGCGCCGCGCCGAGCGCCGTCCCGAGCGGGCCGACGAGGAACGGCAGCGGGTTGTCGCCGATGTAGCGCAGCTGGGCGACCGCGCGGCCCGGCGGGATCGGCGTGCCCTGCGCCAGGTTCCCGAGCGCCTGGCCGATCGGGACGACCTTGTCCTCGTACTTCGGGATGCCGCCGAAGGCGACCGCCGTGACGATGCCGCCCATGAGCGACAGCGCGCCCGCGACCACGGCCGCGACCGCGACCTTCATGTGGTTGGCCTCCTCCCAGGCGAGGATCTCGGCGGGCGACGCGGGCGCCTTGGCGGGAGCGGTGGTCATCGGGAAGCGGGAGGGGCCGCGCGGGGCGCGGACGCGGCATTCTAGAGCGCGCGCTGCGCGGGGTAGCATCCGGGTCGTGCTGATCCGCGACGTCATGACTCAGGCGGTCGTCACCGCCGCTCCCGCCACCGCGGTGCGCGAGGTCGCCGAGATCATGCGCGAGCGCAACGTCGGCGCGGTGGTGCTCGTCGCCGCGGACGGCGCGCCCGTCGGGCTGATCACCGACCGCGACCTCGCCGTCGGCGTCGTCGCCGAGGGCCGTGACCTGTCGGCGCCGGCCGAGGCGCACGCGAGCAGCCCGGTGGTGACCGGCGAGCCCGCGATGGCGCTGTCCGACGCCGCCGAGCTGATGGCCCGCTTCGGGATCCGGCGCCTGCCCGTGCTCGACGGCGGGCGCCTGGCCGGGATCGTCACGCTCGACGACATCGCCGTGCGCACCGCCGACGCCGAGCTCCAGGCGTCGCTCACCCAGACGATCACCCGCGGCGCCCTGCCCGGCTTCTACTTCCACCACCGCGGCGGCTGAGCGGCGCAGCCCGTGCGCACGATCGGCCTGCTCGGCGGGATGAGCTGGGAGTCCTCCGCCGAGTACTACCGGCTGCTCAACGAGCTCGTCCGCGAGCGCCTCGGCGGGACGCACTCCGCGCGCTGCGTGATCTGGTCGGCCGACTTCGCCGAGATCGAGGCGCTCCAGGAAGCCGGGGACTGGGACGCCGCCGGCGCGCTGCTCGCCGGTGCCGCGCGCGGGCTCGAGGGCGCGGGCGCCGAGCTGCTGCTGCTGGGGACGAACACGATGCATCGCGTCGCCCCGCAGGTGCGCGCCGCCGTCGGCATCCCGTTCCTGCACCTCGGCGAGGTCACCGCGGCCGCCGTCGCCGCGGCCGGCGTGCGGCGCGCCGGCCTGCTCGGGACCGCGTACACGATGAGCGGCCCGCTCTACCCCGAGGCGCTCGGCGCGCACGGGATCGAGGTCCTCGCGCCGGAGCCGGGCGACGCCGCGCTCGTGCACCGCGTGATCTACGACGAGCTCGTCCGGGGCGTCGTCTCGGACGCCGCGCGCGCCGCCTACCGCGAGGTGATCGCGCGGCTCGAGGCCCGCGGCGCGGACGGCGTGATCCTCGGCTGCACCGAGATCGAGCTGCTCGTCGGGCCCGGCGACGCCCGGGTGCCGCTGTTCGCGACGACGCGGCTGCACTGCGAGGCCGCCGTCGACGCCGCGCTCGCCCCCTGACCCGCGCCGCTCAGAGCAGCGAGCGCACGGCGGCGAGCGCGTCACCGTCGGTCGCGCGGCTCGCGCCGGGGATCAGCGCGGCGAGCGCGTCGGCCGCCTCGGTCTCGGCGGCGCCCGAGCCGGGCCCGGTCACGAGGACCACCGGCACCGCGATCGCGCGCAGCTGCGCGCGGGTGACCGGCAGCGTCGCCAGGCCGGCGTAGTCGGCGAAGAACGCCCCGTACGCGTCGAGCGCGCGCTCGCGCGCCGGACCGTCCAGACGCGCGGCGAGCCAGTGCTCGACGCCCGCCCGCGGCCCGCGCTCGGACACCGCCGCCTGCAGCTCGCCCGCCGCGTCGGCCAGCGCGCGGGTCGCGTCCGGCGCCAGCGCGTAGAGCGGCGGGTCCCGCAGCACCGCGGCGCGCAGCAGGCCCGGGTGGCGCAGCAGCAGGTCGAGCACGACCAGCGCGCCGAAGCCCTCGCCGAAGCCGACGGCGCCGCGCGCGCCCAGCGCGGCGAACGCCGCCGCGGCGTCCTCGGCCTGCTCGGGCACCGTCGTCGCCTGGTAGGGCTCCGGGGCCTCGCTGCCGCCGTAGCCGCGACGCGAGAACGCCACGAGCCGCGCCTCGCCCGCGAGCGGCGCGAACGCCTCGAGGATCGCCACGTGGTCGCTCGCCATCCCGTGCACGAGCGCCACGTCCGGGCCCGCGCCGCGCGTCTCGGCGACCAGTTCGACGCCGATGCCGGGAACCCGCTCGGACACGGGTACGATTCAAGCATGGAAGGCATGGGCGGTTTCGGCGACCTCTTCGGCGACCCCGAGGAGCTTCAGCGGCGGATGGCGGAGTTCGCCGAGCAGCTCTCGAGCCAGCAGTCGCTCGCGTGGGCCGACAACGCGATCAAGCTCGCGGTCGACATGACCGTCGCCGCGATCAACCGCGTCAACGTCCAGGGCACCACCAGCGAGCAGGCCGAGCAGATCCGCACGGTGATGGCGACGGTCTTCCCCGAGGCGGTCACGCTCGTCCGCGAAGCCCGCCAGGGCCTTCGCTGACCGCGTCTCGCGGCGCCTGACGCCACCCGATGGCCGCGCGCCGTGCGGAGCACTTGCGCGCGGCATCGTTTGGCGTCATCCATCCGCGATCCACGGTCAGCGCCCTGGTGGGCTTGCTTCGGCTACGCGGCGTCGGCGGCCTTCTCGGCCTCGCGGTGGGCGCGGCCCTCGCGCATGACGTCGCCGAACGAGCGGAAGCCGAAGACGGTGAAGAGGCCGAAGAAGCCGACGCCGAGCGACACGGCGCCGATCGCGACCTGCTGGCCGACCGAGTAGGCCGCCACCGTGGCGCCGGTCGCCTTCCCGGCGAAGACCTTCACGAGCAGCGCCTGCTGGACGCCCGCCCCGCCGGGGGTGAACGGGACGACCGCGGCGACGGCGTTCACGCCGAGCACGAGCAGCACGTTCTCGACCGAGCCGCCGACGCCGAACGCCTCGAGCAGGAACCAGAACGCCGTGCAGCGCAGCAGCCAGCCGCCGAACTGCACGAGCCACACCTCGCGCACGTAGCGGTGGCGGTCGAAGAGGATCGTGAAGCCCTGGCGCACCGTCTTCCAGAACGCCGCCACGCGCCGCGAGAGGAACGCGAACAGCGCGAGCAGCCCGACCGCGATCGCGGTGATGAGGAACAGCGTCAGCTGCGGGTTCGCCGCCAGGAACGAGAGGTCGAACGCTTCCAGCGAGGCGAAGTCCGGCGGCTTGGGGAAGACGCCCTGGGTGAACGCGAACAGCAGCACCGGGATCGCGATCGTCGCGTCGAAGATCTGCTCGACGGCGAACGCGGCGATCACCGCGGGGTAGCGCGAGCCGGGCACCGACGTCTTGACGAGGAACAGCTTGATCACGTCCCCGCCGCGGGCGGGCACGACGTTGTTGAACCCGTAGGCGGCGATGTACGCGCCCCAGATCCGCCGGTACTGGATCTCCGCCTCCGGGTAGGCGGCCCGCAGCGTGTTGCGCAGCGCCAGCGCGCGCATCGACAGGTAGCAGACGAACAGCGCCATCCCGGCGAGCAGCGGCAGCAGCTCGACCCGGGCGAGGCTGTCGAAGAAGCTCTGGACGGCGTCGAGGAAGGTCCCCGCGCCGTCGAAGATCGAGGCGAGCGCCACGGGCGCAAGGGTACGGCCGCGCGCCCGGCGCCCGGCTATGCTCCGGCGCCGCCATGGGGATCGTGATCGGAACACCGGGCACGCCGGACGCCGTGCGGCTCGTCCTGCTGGGCTCCGGCGAGCTGGGCCGCGAGGTCGTGCTCGAGGCCAAGCGCCTGGGCTGCGAGGTCGTCGCCGTGGACCGCTACGCGGGTGCGCCGGCGATGCAGGTCGCCGACCGCGCGATCGTCGTCGACATGAGCGACCCGGCCGCGCTGCGGGAGGTGCTCGAGGCCGAGCGCGCGCGGCCGTGTGCGGAGCTGCTCGTCGTCCCGGAGATCGAGGCGATCGCCACGCCGGAGCTCGAGCGGCTCGAGGCCGACGGGCTGCGCGTCGTGCCCACCGCCCGCGCCGCGCGGCTCACGATGGACCGCGAGGGCATCCGCCGCCTGGCCGCCGAGGAGCTCGGCGTGCCGACCTCGCCCTACCGCTTCTGCGACAGCGCCGAGGAGCTGCGGGCCGCGGTCGACGCGCTCGGCACGCCGTGCGTCGTCAAGCCCGTGATGTCCTCGAGCGGCAAGGGCCAGTCGGTCGTGCGCGAGCCCGCCGGCAGCGACGCCGCGTGGGCCTACGCCCAGGAGGGCGGGCGCGTCGGCGCGGGCCGCGTGATCGCCGAGGGCTTCGTCGACTTCGACTACGAGATCACGCTGCTCACCGTGCGCCACGCCGGCGGCACGTCGTTCTGCGCGCCGATCGGCCACGTCCAGGTGGACGGCGACTACCGCGAGAGCTGGCAGCCGCAGCCGATGTCCGCCGCCGCCCGCGAGCGCGCGGTCCAGGTGGCGAGCGTCGTCACCGAGGCGCTCGGCGGCACCGGCATCTTCGGCGTCGAGCTGTTCGTGCGCGGGGACGAGGTGCTCTTCAGCGAGGTCTCCCCGCGCCCGCACGACACCGGCATGGTCACGATGGCCACCCAGGCGCTCTCGGAGTTCGCGCTGCACGTGCGGGCGATCCTCGGGCTGGCGGTCCCGGCCGGCGAGGTTCCGCTGCTGGCGCCGGGGGTCCTGCTCGCCGCCGAGACCGGCGACGCCCCGCGCGTCGAGGGCCTCGCCGCCGCGCTCGCGGTCGGCGACGACGTCCAGGTGCGGCTCTTCGGCAAGCCGGACGCACGCCCGAACCGGCGCATGGGCGTCGCGCTGGCGAGCGGCGCCGACCTCGACGCCGCGCGGGCACGGGCGCGCGCCGCCGCGGCCGCGCTGCGCGTGAGCTGAACACCCCGCGCCGTCCGCGCCGGGCCGTGGGCTACCGTCCGGCCGTGGCCCAGCCGCGCACGCAGCGCCCCGTCGCGCCCGTCCCGCCCGCGGAGGTCGAGCGCGAGGAGCTCGCCTTCGAGGCCGAGGCGGCGCAGGCCGGCGGGCGCACCCGCCGCCAGATCGTCCGGATCGTCGTGCTGCTGACGCTCGTCCTCCTGAGCCTCTACGTGCTCGGCCCCGGGCTCGTGGAGGTGTTCTCGTCCGCCCCGCGGCTGGCGACGATCGGCTGGTGGTGGTTCCCGCTGATGTTCGCGCTCGAGGCCGCGAGCTTCGCCTGCCTGTGGGCGGTGCAGTGGATCTCGATCCGCAGCACGCCGTGGCGGGAGATCATCACCTCGCAGCTGGCCGGCAACGCGCTCGGGCGGATCGTCCCCGGCGGCGGCGCCGCCGCCGCGGCGCTCCAGTACAAGATGCTCACCGAATCGGGCAGCCCGCGCGCGTCGACCGCGACCGGCCTCACCGCCGCGAACCTCCTGACCTTCGGCGTGCTGCTCGGCCTGCCGGTGCTCGCCGTCCCGGCGATCCTCGACGGCGCGGTCGACGACACCACGCAGGCGATCCTGCTGTGGACGCTGATGATCCTGCTGGCGCTCGTCGCCGGCGGGATCGTGCTCGTCGTCACCGACCGCCCGCTGCGCTGGGTCGGCGACCGCGCCCAGCGGATCCGCAACCGGCTGCGCGCGAGCCGCGCGCCGATGCGCGGGCTGCCGGAGCGGCTCGTCGCCGAGCGCGACCTGATCGTCTCGGTCGTCGGCGAGCGCTGGAAGCGCGCGCTCGCCGCCTCCCTGGGCAAGTGGCTGCTGGACTTCGCGGTGCTCGCGGTCGCCGTCGAGGCGGTCGGCGCCGATCCGTCGCTGTCGCTGCTGCTGCTCGCGTACTTCACCGCCCAGCTGCTCGCGCAGATCCCGATCACGCCGGGCGGCCTGGGGTTCGTCGAGGCGGGCCTCACCGGCACCCTGGCGTGCGCGGGCGTCGCCGGCGGCGACGCCGTGCTCGCGACGCTCGCCTACCGGCTCTTCTCCTACTGGCTGCCGATCCCGTTCGGCGGGGTGGGCTGGATCGTCTTCCGCCGCCGTCACCCGGCGGCCGGGCCCGCGCCCGCCTCCGCCCCGGCGCCCGCCGACGCCTGACCCAGCCCGAGGGCCGCCCACAGGCGCGGGTCCTCGAGCGACGGGTGCACCGCGTCGGCCACGCCGGCGAGGTCGACGCCGGGGACCGAGGGCACGCCGAGCACGCGCAGCCCCGCCGCCTTCGCGCTGGCGACGCCGGTGGGCGAGTCCTCGAGCGCCGTGCAGGCCGCGGGCGCGAGCCCGAGGCCGGCGACCGCGGCGAGGTAGGGGTCGGGCGCGGGCTTGCCGCGCGGGACATCGTCGCCGCCGACGACGACGTCGAACACCTCGGCCATCCCGGCGCTGCGCAGCGCCGCGTCCACGAGCCGCCGCGGCGAGTTGGAGCACAGCGCGATCGGCCGCCGCTCCGCGCGCAGCGCCGCCAGCAGCTCGCGCGCGCCCGGCATCGGCTCGCAGCCGCGCTCGAGCTCGATCTCGACGAGGTCGTTCAGCTCGGCGAGGATCGCCGCGCCGGTGCCCGCGGGCGCCTCGAGCATCGCCTCGAGCTTCGCGGCCGCGACCGGGCCGGCGTTGCCGACGAGCGCGAGCTTGTGCTCGTGGGTGAACGTGCGCCCGCGCCGCGCGAACAGCACCACCTCGGCCCGCGTCCAGACGATCTCGCTGTCGAGCGTCAGGCCGTCGTTGTCGAAGACGACGCCCGCGGCGGCGGCGCTCACGGGTTCTGCATCCCCGGACGCCCGAGGTGCTCGACGTCGATGTCCGGCCGCCCGTCGAGCAGGCGCCGCAGCACCGGCGGCACGATCAGCGTGGTGAGGACGGCCATGGCGACGATCACCCCGAAGAGGTCGTCGCCGATCACGCCCTCGGCCGCGCCGACGCTCGCCACGATGATCCCGACCTCGCCGCGGGGCACCATGCCGACGCCGACCACGAGCGCGTCGCGGTGCCCGAGCGCCCGCCGCGCCCCGAGGTAGCCGCCGACGAGCTTCGTGACGACCGCGAGCGCGGTGATCCCCAGCACGAGGGTCAGCGAGTCCAGGTCGGTGAGCGCGCCGAGGTCGAGCTGGATGCCGATCGAGGCGAAGAAGAACGGCGGGAAGAACGCGTAGAGCACCCCGACCTCGTTCTCCACGTTCTCGCGCTCGCTGGACTCGGCGATCACCATGCCCGCCAGGAACGCGCCGATGATCCCGGCGAGGCCGATCTTCCCGGCGACCACCGCGAGGCCGAAGCACAGCAGCACGGCCGGGAGCAGCGGCGAATCGGCGAAGTGCGGCGCCGTGAGGATCTGCGGCCGCCGGCTGAGCAGCGCCCCGCCGCCGAGCGCGACGAACGCGACGAACGCCACCGCGAGCCCCGCCGTGAGGGCGATCCCGCCGACGTCGACGCTGCCCTCCTGGGCGATCCCGACGGCGACCGCGAGCACGAGGATCGCGAGGATGTCGTCCACCACCGCGGCGCCGAGGATCGTGCGCCCGGGCCGCGTCTTCACGGCGCCGAACTCGGTCAGCACCGCCGAGGTGATCCCGACGCTCGTGGCGACGAGCGCGGCGGCGAGGAAGATCATCGTCGCGGTCGGCTCGTCGCGCAGCACGCCGAGCGTGACGCCGCCCGCGAACGGGAAGACGACGCCGAGCATCGCCACGAGGCCCGCGACCGCGCCCACCGCGCGCAGGTCCGAGAAGCGCGTCTCGAGCCCGACCCAGAACAGCAGCAGGATCACGCCGATCTCGGCGAACACCTCGAGCGTCTCGCCGAGGTCCACGATCCCGAGCACCGACGGCCCGACGATCACGCCCGCGAGGATCTCGCCGACGACGGTGGGCTGCCCGATCCGCTTGAAGATCTCGTCGCCGGCCTTCGCCGCCAGCAGGACGAGGAACAGGTCGAAGAGGACCTCGGCGGCCTCGCCGGCGGCGGCGAGGGGCATCGGCAGGACGTCGAGCACCCGTCCAGCGTACGCGGCCGCGGGGGCCCGGCGGCGCCGCTACGCGCCGGCGAGCGCGCCGAGGACCTGCGCGTCGTGCTGCTTGGGCTTGACCTTCTCGAGCACGTGCTCGATCACGCCGTCGGGGTCGATGACGAACGTCGTGCGCTCGACGCCCATGTACGTGCGCCCGTACATCGACTTCTCGACCCACACGCCGTAGGCCTCGGCGACCGCGTGGTCCTCGTCGGCGAGCAGCGTGAAGTTCAGCGACTGGTCCTCGTGGAACTTCTTGACCTTCTTCACCGGGTCCGGCGAGACGCCGACGACCGCCGCGCCGGAGCGCTCGTAGTCGGCGATGTTGTCGCGCACCCCGCACGCCTGCGTCGTGCAGCCCGGCGTGCTCGCCTTCGGGTAGAAGTAGAGGACGACCGGGCGCCCGCGCAGCGACGAGAGCTTGAACGGGTCGCCGTCCTGCGTCGGGAGCGTGAAGTCCGGGGCCTCGGTGCCGGGCTCGAGCATGCGTCAGGTCCTTTCGTGCGGGGAAGCTGCTGCCGCCCGACGATACGGGGAACGCCGCCGCCCCGGCCCACTCACTTCAGCAGCCGCGAGAGCCGCCGGTCCTTCAGCACGCGCCCGCCGGTCTGCTCCTGCGGGCAGTAGCAGAGCACGTAGTCCTCGTAGTGGATCGCCTCGATCCGCGTCCCGCAGCGCGGGCACGGCTCGCCCTCGTGGCGGTGGACGAGCAGCGGCAGCGGGAGCTTGTCCGGGATCGGGAGCGTCACGACGTCCTCGTAGTGGGCGATCGCGTCCCCGAGCCGCCCGGTCATCGCCTCGCGCAGCGCCGCCGCCTCCTCGGCGCCGAGGTCGCGCGCGCGGTGGAAGGGGGAGAGGCGTGCGCTCCAGAGGATCTCGTCCACCCACGAGCGGCCGATGCCGGCGATCACGTGCTGGTCGCGCAGCACCGCCGAGAGCGGGCGCGCGCCCTGCGGCGCGAGCAGCTCGCGCAGGTCCGGCGGGTCCGGCCAGGCCTCGGGCCCGAGGCCCGCCAGCGCCGGGTCGGCGTCGAGCGCCTCGGCGGGCAGCAGCTTCACCCAGGCCCGCTGGCGGGTGCCGAACTCGCGCAGGCGCAGCTCGCCGCCGCCGGCGAGGCGCACGAGCAGCCGCGAGGTCCGGTCGCGCGGCCCGGCGCGGCGGTCGTAGAGCTGCAGCCGCCCGGCCGACATGAGGTGGATGCGCAGCGCGAGGTCCTCGCCGACGTCCACGATCAGGTGCTTGCCGCGGCGTCGCACGCCGGCGATCTCGCGGCCGGCGAGCGCGTCCAGCGGCGGGTCGAACGTCTTCAGCGCGTTGAGCCCGGGGGCCAG
>JALOLQ010000377.1 GCA_025455895.1 Solirubrobacteraceae bacterium | reverse complement strand
CGAGCAGGACGGCGCCATCATCGCCCAGGGTCTCGCCACGGCCGCGGCGCCCCACGTGACGCCCGTCAGCGCGGCGGGCCTGGGGGAGGACATCGACCAGGCGCGGCGCCGCCTGGAGCTGGCGACGATGACACTCACCGACCGCGACGGGCGCGACCTCGCGAGCACGGAGCCCGGCCGCGTGGGGAGCGTCGACGTCGCCGGCCGCTCGGCCTTCCGGACGCCGCCCACCCCCATCAGCCCAATGGACCTCTTCGTGCGGCAGCGGGTCAAGCTGCGCGCCCGGGCCCCCATCCTCCGGGGGAGCGACGTCATCGGCTCGATCCACCTCGAGTTCTACTCGCGGACCGTGGCCGCGCACGCCCGCCGGCTGGCCCGGTCGAGCCTGCTGCTCGCCGGCGTCTGGATCCTCGTGGGCGCGGGCCTGGCCAGCATCTACGTCCGCCGGATCACGCGGCCGCTGCGCACGCTCTCCACCGCGGTCGAGGAGCTCGGGGAGGGGCGCTTCGACGTCGAGGTGCCCGGCCGCACGTCGGACGACGAGGTCGGCGCGCTGGCGCGGAGATTCGGACAGCTCGCCGGGCGCCTGTCGGAGCGCGACCGCGAGCTGCGCGAGCTGAACGCCACGCTGCAGCAGCGGGTGGACGCGGTCACGGCCGACCTGCGCGGCGCCAAGGAGTTCCTGTCGCTGGTGCTGGAGAGCGTGGGGGAGGGCATCCTCACGCTCGACTCGGGCGGGAAGATCACGTCGGCCAACAAGGGCGCCTTCGACATCGTCGGCGGCGCCGTGCCGCGGGGCGGCGCCGAGCCCGACACCGCCGACCTGACCGGCCGGGCCTTCGCGGGCCTCTTCCGGCCGGACGAGCGCGACCTCGTGGGCGGGCACCTGACGCGCGCGCTCGGGGGGCAGCGGACCGAGGCGTTCGACGGCACGATCGCGATGCCCGACCGCCGCCTCGTACCGGTGCGCGTGGCCCTGGCGCCGCTCGGCGCGCCCCCCTCGGGGCTCGTCGCCCGGATCGAGGACCTCACCGAGTGGCGGCGCCTGGAGGAGCAGGTCCGCCGCAGCGACCGCCTGGCCTCCCTGGGCACGCTCTCGGCCGGCTTCGCCCACGAGATGGGGAACATCCTCCACGTCATCAACGGCTACGCCAAGATGCTGCTGCGCGACCTCCCCGCCGACGCCTCGGTGCGGGGGGACGCGGAGCGCATCGACAAGGAGAACCGGCTGCTCGACCGGTTCAGCGTCTTCGCGCGGCCGCAGCGGGCGGCCGTGGGGCGCCGCGACGTCCGGGCCATCCTCGAGGAGGCGCTCGACGCCATCGCCCCCGAGGCGCGCCAGCGCGAGGTGACCGTGACGCGCGCGCTGCCGGCGCTGCCCGAGGTCGACGGCGACGGCACGCTCCTCCGGCAGGCGCTCTTCAACGTCCTCCTGAACGGTCTGCAGGCGATCGGCCGGGAGGGGACGCTGGCGGTGAGCGCCGGCGCGGGGGAGGGGATGGTGCGCATCGAGGTCCGCGACACCGGCTGCGGCATCCCGGCCGAGAACCTGCCGCGCGTGTTCGACCCGTTCTTCACGACCAAGGAGGCCGAGGGGACGGGCCTCGGCCTCGCCATCGTGCACCGCATCGTCGAGGTGCACGGCGGGCGCGTGGAGATCGAGAGCGAGGTGGGGAAGGGGACGCTGGTGCGCTTCCTGCTGCCGGCGGCGCCCCCCGCGGCGGCGGGCACGGGCGGCGGTCTCGCGAGCGGAGGTGGCAGGTGACGGCGCGCGTGGTGGTCATCGACGACCAGGAGTCGGCCCGCGACCTCTTCGGTCGCTTCCTCGACCCGAAGCGGTTCGAGGTGGTCCCGTTCGCGTCGGCGCCGGACGCGCTCGCCTACCTCGAGGGGAACGACGCCGACGTGGTCGTCACCGACCTGCGCATGCCCGGCATGGACGGCATGGAGGGGCTGCAGCGGTGCCGCGACCGCTGCCCCGACGTCCCGGTGATCATGGTGACGGCGCACGCCAGCGTGGAGACCGCCGTCGAGGCCATGCGTCACGGCGCCTACGACTACATCAAGAAGCCGTTCGACCCGGACGAGATGGAGCTCATCGTCGGCCGGGCCGCCGAGCACCGTCGGCTGCTGCGCGAGAACCGCAACCTGCGCGTGGCGTGCGAGAGCCGCTTCGCGGCCCCGAACATCGTCGGTCAGTCCGCGGCGATGGCGCGCGTCTTCGACCTGGTGGCCAAGGTCGCGCCGCTCGACGTCACCGTGCTCGTCGAGGGGGAGAGCGGCACGGGCAAGGACCTCATCGCGCGCGCCATCCACGCGCGCTCGCGGCGGGCCGCGGGCGCGTACGTGTCGCTGAACTGCGCGGCCATCCCCGAGAGCCTCCTCGAGAGCGAGCTGTTCGGCTACGAGAAGGGCGCCTTCTCGGGGGCCGCCGGCGATCGCGCCGGTTTCTTCGCCGCGGCCGACGGCGGCACCCTCTTGCTCGACGAGATCGGCGACCTCTCCGCGGCGCTGCAGCCGAAGCTGCTGCGGGTCCTGCAGGACGGTACCTACTACCCCGTGGGCGGCCGCAAGATCGAGCACGCGGACGTGCGGGTCATCGCGGCCACGAACCAGGACCTGGGCGCGCTCGCCGAGGCGGGGCGCTTTCGCGCCGACCTGTACTACCGCATCAACGGCGTCACCATCGTGTTGCCGCCGCTCCGGGCGCGCCCCGAGGACGTCCCGCTGCTCGCGGCGCACTTCGTGGGGCGCGCCTGCGCGAAGTTCGAGCGCGGCCCCCTGGCCATCGCGCCCGAGGTGCAGCGCCGGCTCCTCGACCACCGCTGGCCGGGCAACGTCCGCGAGCTGGAGCACGCCATGGAGCGCGCCGCGCTCGTCGCGCGGGAGCCCGCCATCCGGCTCGAGGACCTGCCGCCCGAGCTCCAGCCGGCGCCGGGGGGCGCCGGGGGCGCGGCCGCGAGCGGCCCGCCCGACGCCGCGGCCCCGATGGCCGCGCTCGTCCCCGGGGCGGGCGGCGCGCTCCCCGCGTTCCGCGAGGCGCGCGAGGAGTTCGAGCGCGTCTACCTCAGGGCCATCCTCGAGGCCGCCGGCGGCAACGTGACCGAGGCCGCGGAGCGCGCGGGCTTACACCGCGCCACCCTGTACGAGAAGCTCTCGCGGCTCGGCATCAAGGTGCCCTGAGGGCAGGTCGGCCTCCCGCCGGCCATGACGCGGGCCCGGATGGTGACCACCCGGGTCGCGCCCGAAGAGCGCCAATCGAGACGGAACGTCCCCATCGCGGGGGCATGCGCCGGGCCATCCCCGCTGCAAGGAGACACTCCATAGCGTTGCCGCTGTTGGAGCCTCGACGCTGCCACGCTTGACTGCCCCGCCACCGCGGGCGATTCTCGACGGGCGAGCCGGAGTGGCGGAATGGCAGACGCTGCGGGCCCGGACGCACCGCGGGACCCGCAGCAGGCACGAAGGTCGTGAAAGCCGGAGTGGCGGAATGGCAGA
>JALOLQ010000057.1 GCA_025455895.1 Solirubrobacteraceae bacterium | reverse complement strand
GTCGAGGTGCGCGAGACGCGCAACCAGATCGACGACCTCATGAACGAGATCCGGTCGCGCGTCGACCGCGAGGAGCGCACGCTCGTCACCACGCTCACGAAGAAGATGAGCGAGGACCTCACCGACTACCTGCTCGAGATGGGCTTCCGCGTGCGCTACCTGCACAGCGAGGTCGACACGCTCGAGCGGATCCAGATCATCCGCGACCTGCGCCTGGGCGAGTACGACGTGCTCGTCGGCGTGAACCTCCTGCGCGAGGGCCTCGACCTCCCGGAGGTCTCGCTCGTGGCGATCCTCGACGCCGACAAGGAGGGCTTCCTGCGCGGGGAGACCTCGCTGATCCAGACGATCGGCCGCGCCGCGCGCAACGTCGACGGCACGGTGATCATGTACGCCGACAAGGAGACCGCGGCGATGCGCGCCGCGCTGGGCGAGACCGAGCGCCGGCGCGCGATCCAGCTCGCCTACAACGAGGAGCACGGGATCACCGCCGCCTCGATCGTCAAGGGCGTCAGCGACATCGCCGAGTTCCTCACCGCCGAGGGCAAGACGCCGAAGAAGCGCCGCCGCGGCGAGCGCGTGAAGGCCAAGGAGCTCTCGCCGTCCGAGCTCGAGCGCACGATCGTCGAGCTCGAGGAGGAGATGCTCGCGGCGGCCGACGACCTGCGCTTCGAGTACGCCGCACGGCTGCGCGACGAGCTGCGCGACCTGCGCCGCGAGCTCGAGGCGGTGCAGGCGATCGGGCTCGAGCCGGTCGAGGAGTAGCGCGTGCGCGAGGCGCTGCTCGCGTGGTACGCCCGCGAGCGCCGCGACCTGCCCTGGCGGCGCACGAGCGATCCGTACGCGATCCTCGTCTCGGAGGTCATGCTCCAGCAGACGCAGGTCGCGCGGGTCGTCCCGCGCTTCGAGGCCTGGCTCGAGCGCTGGCCGGGGGAGGCGGAGCTGGCGGCGGCCGCGCGCGCCGACGTGCTCGGCGCGTGGGTCGGGCTCGGCTACAACACCCGCGCGGTGCGCCTGCACGAGGCGTGCGCGGTCGTGGCGCGCGACGGGTGGCCGTGCACCGCCCAGGGGCTGCGCGCGCTGCCGGGCGTCGGCCCGTACACCGCGGCCGCGGTGGCCTCGTTCGCCTTCGGCGAGGACGTCGCGGCGGTGGACACGAACGTCCGCCGCGTCGCCGCGCGGCTCGGCGCCGGGACGCCGCAGGCGCTGCTGCCCCCGGGGCGGGGCGCCGACTGGAACCAGGCGATGATGGAGCTCGGCGCCACGCTCTGCCGTGCGCGCGAGGCGCGCTGCGACGCCTGTCCGGTGCGGGCGTGGTGCGCGTCGGCCGGCGCGGTCGCCCCGCCTCCGCCGCGCGCGCCCGCCGGGACGCGCGAGCGCTTCGAGGACTCCAACCGCTGGGTGCGCGGGCGGATCGTCGCGGCGCTCGCGGCGGGGGAGGGGGTGCCGGAGGGGATCGCGGACGAGCGGCTGCGCGTCGCGCTCGAGGGCCTCGTGCGCGACGGGCTCGTGGTGGACGGTCCCGGCGGACCGCGGCTCGCGGGGGCACCCCGCCGCTACGCTGCGCCGCGATGACCGACGCCGACGCCGCCCGCGAAGACGCCCTGGCCCGCCTCGACGCGCTCGAGGCCGAGCTCGAGCAGCTCTCCGACCACGTGCGCCAGACCGCCGCGCGGCTGCGCGGGGAGCTCGCCCGCGCCCGCGCGAGCGTCCACGACCTGCATGCGGCCGGCCCGGCGCTGCCCTCCGGCCCGCCCGTCCCCGAGCCGCACCCCGAGCCGACGCCGCTGACCGAGCCGCCGGTCGGCGGCGATGCGCCGGAGGGCGACGAGGAGGGCGCGCGGCTCGTGGCCTTCGACCTCGTCACGCGCGGGACCGAGCGCGCCGAGGCCGAGCGCGAGCTCGCCGCCGCGTTCCCGGGCGTCGACGCGGCCCGGCTGCTCGACGAGGCCGCCGCGGCGCTCGGCTGATCAGCGCCCGAGCGGCCGGCAGGTGACGCTGCTGCGGTCGAGCACGCGCCCGCCGGCGGCGACGAGGTCGATCGTCGCGCGGCCGGGGCGCAGGCGCAGCCGCGCCGCCCCCGGCTCGAACCGGTTCACGTAGCGCACGCGCGCCGCCGAGCGGCGCGGGAGCGGAAGGTTCGGCCGCCCGCCGGCCCCGACCACGTACTGCCGCAGGCCGTCGCGGTCCGCGAAGCGCTGGAGGTCGTGGTCGTGTCCCGACAGGACGACCCGCGCGCGTCCGCCCAGTGCGCGCCAGAGCAGGTCGAGATCGCGCTGGTCGCCGTGCCAGCCGGTGCTGAAGCGCGGGCGGTGGAAGATCGCGATCCGGCACGTGCCCGGCTCGCTCGCGGCCCGGCGCGCCCAGGCGAGCTGCGCGGATCCGCGCCCGGCCGGCACCTGGCTGTTGAGCACGAGCACCTCCCAGCCGCCGATCCGCCGCTGCTGCCAGTCCGGGACGGGGCGGCCGAGCCGCGCGCGCCAGTAGGGGCGGTAGCCGACGTCGCGGTTGCCCCACTCGTGGTTGCCGGGGGTGGGCAGCGTGCGCCGGGCGAGGGAGCCGTAGAGCGGGTCGTAGCGCGTGCGGAACTCGCGCGCCGTCCCGGTCTCGTAGACGTCGCCGAGGTAGAGCAGGCGCTCCGGGCGCGCGGCGCGGACCGTCGCCGCGAGCCGGCGTCCGGCGCGCGTGACGTCGGCGTCTCCGACGGCCCAGACCTCGGCGGCGGCCCCGCGCGCGGCCGGCTCTGCGCGGCCCTGGGGGGAGGATGCCGCCGGGGCGCAGGCCGCCCCGAGCGTGACCAGCAGCAGTGAGCCGGCGGTGAGGCGTGCGCGCACCCGGCGATCTTCCTGCACCGCCGAGGGGCGATGCGCCGCACCCGATCGAACGTCTGTTCGCTCCTCTAGACTCGCGGGCGATGCCGCCCTCCAACGCGATCGTCGTCACCGGCGCGCGCGAGCACAACCTCAAGAACCTCACGATCGAGCTGCCGCGCGACGCGCTCGTCGTGCTCACCGGGCTCTCCGGCTCGGGGAAGTCCTCGCTCGCCTTCGACACGATCTACGCCGAGGGCCAGCGGCGCTACGTCGAGCGCGCGGCAGTTCCTCGGGCAGATGGACAAGCCCGACGTCGACTCGATCGAGGGCCTCTCGCCGGCGATCTCGATCGACCAGAAGACGACCTCGCGCAATCCGCGCTCGACGGTCGGGACGGTCACCGAGATCTACGACTACCTGCGGCTCCTGTGGGCGCGGGTCGGGCATCCGCACTGCCACAGCTGCGGCGCGCCGATCGCGGGCCAGTCAGCCGAGCAGATCATCGACCAGGTGATGGAGCTCGAGGAGGGCGCGCGCTTCATGGTGCTCGCGCCGGTCGTGCGCGGGCGCAAGGGCGAGTACGGCAAGCTCTTCGAGGAGCTGCGGGCCGACGGCTTCGCGCGCGCGAAGGTGGACGGCGAGCTGCGCATGCTCGAGGACCCGATCGAGCTCGACAAGAAGTACAAGCACGACATCGCCGTCGTCGTCGACCGGCTCGTCATGCGGCCGGATCTGCGCAAGCGCCTGGCCGACTCGATCGAGACGGCGGTCGGCCTCGCCGACGGGATCGTGCAGATCGAGCTCGTTCCGCGCGAGGGGGAGGGGGAGCCGGCCGTGCTCACCTTCAGCGAGAAGTTCGCGTGCCTGAAGTGCGGCACCTCGATGCCGGAGCTCGAGCCCCGGATCTTCTCCTTCAACTCGCCGCACGGCGCGTGCGAGCGCTGCACCGGGCTCGGCTCGCAGCGGGAGATCGATCCCGATCTCGTCGTCCCGGATCCGACGCTCTCGGTCGGCGACGGCGCGCTCGCCCCGTGGGCGGCGAGCGCCTCGCAGTACTACGAGCAGATCACGCTCGCGCTCGCCGAGCAGTACGACGTCGATCTCGGCACCCCGTGGGCCGACCTGCCGGCCGACCAGCGCGCGCTGTTCCTGCACGGCACCGGCGGCGAGCGGGTCGCGGTGACCTACAAGAACCGCTACGGGCGGCGGCGCTCGTACACGACGCGCTTCGAGGGCATCGTCCCGAACCTCGAGCGCCGCTATCGCGAGACGGACTCCGAGCAGATGCGCGAGCGGATCGAGGAGTTCATGGCGGTCGTCCCGTGCCCGGCGTGCAAGGGCTCGCGGCTGCGGCCGGAGTCGCGCGCGGTGCTCGTGGGGGGGATGGCGATCCACGAGTTCTCCGCGCTGTCGGTGCGCCGCGCGCTGGCGTGGCTCGACGAGGTCTCGCTGACCGACACCGAGCGGCACATCGCGCGCCTGATCCTGCGCGAGATCGCCGAGCGCCTGCGCTTCCTGGAGGACGTCGGCATCGGCTACCTGACGCTCGACCGGGCCGCGGCCACGCTCTCGGGCGGCGAGGCGCAGCGGATCCGGCTGGCCACGCAGATCGGCTCGGCGCTCGTCGGCGTCCTCTACGTGCTCGACGAGCCGTCGATCGGGCTGCACCAGCGCGACAACACGAAGCTCATCGGGACGCTCGAGCGCCTGCGCGACCTCGGCAACACGGTGCTCGTCGTCGAGCACGACGAGCAGACGATGCGTGCGGCCGACTGGCTCGTGGACCTCGGGCCGGGCGCCGGCGAGCACGGCGGCGAGATCGTCGCGCAGGGGCCGGCGAGCGAGGTCGAGCGCGTGGCCGGCTCGCTCACGGGGCAGTTCCTCGCGGGGACCGCGACGGTCGCGGTGCCCGAGCGGCGCCGGACGCCCGCCGGGAACCTCGAGATCCGCGGCGCGCGCGCCCACAACCTGCGCAAGGTCGACGTGCGGGTCCCGCTCGGCGTGCTCACCTGCGTCACCGGCGTGTCCGGGTCCGGCAAGTCCACGCTCGTCAACGAGATCCTCTTCAAGGCGGTCTCCAACCGCCTGCACCGCGCGCGCCAGCGCCCGGGTGCGCACACGGCGATCCTCGGGCTCGACCAGCTCGACAAGATCATCCAGGTCGACCAGTCGCCGATCGGCCGCACGCCGCGCTCGAACCCCGCGACGTACACCGGCCTCTTCGACGTCATCCGCGACCTCTTCAGCAAGACGCCCGAGGCGCGGGCGCGCGGCTACAAGCCGGGGCGGTTCTCGTTCAACGTCAAGGGCGGGCGCTGCGAGGTCTGCAAGGGCGACGGCCAGATCAAGATCGAGATGCACTTCCTGCCCGACGTGTACGTCCCGTGCGAGCAGTGCCACGGCAAGCGCTACAACCGCGAGACGCTCGACGTGCGCTTCAAGGGCCGCACGATCGCCGACGTGCTCGACATGCCGGTCGAGGAGGCGCTCGAGTTCTTCCGCCACATCCCGAAGGTCCACCGGCGCCTGGAGACCCTCCACGACGTCGGCCTGGGCTACCTGCGGCTCGGCCAGCCGGCCACGACGCTCTCCGGCGGCGAGGCGCAGCGCGTGAAGCTCGCCACCGAGCTCTCGAAGGTCGCCACCGGGCGGACGCTCTACATCCTCGACGAGCCGACCACGGGCCTGCACTTCGCCGACGTCCAGCGGCTGCTCGACGTGCTGCACCGGCTGACCGACGCCGGCAACTCGGTCGTCGTGATCGAGCACAACCTCGACGTCATCAAGACGGCCGACCGGGTGATCGACATGGGTCCCGAAGGGGGCGACGAGGGCGGCACGGTCGTCGCGCAGGGCACCCCGGAGGAGGTCGCCGGCACGCCGGGCTCGTACACCGGCGCGTTCCTCGCGGAGCTCGTGACGCCGGCGGCGCCGAAGGCGCGCCGCGGCCGCGGCGCCGCGCGGCGCGCGAAGGCGGCCGCCTGATGGGGGCCCTCAGCGCGCAGGACGCGCGCCTGTGGTGGGTGAAGTGGCGCTGGTACCAGCGCTCGGCGCTGCCGTGGAACCGGCTCGCGCTGCATCGCGAGCTCGCCCGCCGGCGCGCGTTCGCCAAGTGGCCGCTCAACGGCGAGCCGCTCGAGCTGCTGCGCGAGGGGCGCCTGGAGATCGGCGAGGGAACGCTGTTCGAGCGCGACGTGTGGCTGACCGGCGGCGAGCACGGGCGGATCCGGATCGGCGCGGGCGTCTTCCTCAACCAGGGCGTGATGGTCGCCGCGACGGACCTCGTCGAGATCGGCGATCACTGCATGGCCGCCAACGGCTGCATGATCACCGACGCCAACCACCGCTTCGACGACCCGGCCAAGCCGGTCACCTGGCAGGGCTTCACCTCGAAGGGCCCGACCCGGCTCGAGGACAACGTGTGGCTCGGCGCGCACGTCGTCGTCACCAGCGGCGTCACGATCGGCGCCCGCGCGGTGATCGGCGCGAACAGCGTCGTGACGACGGACATCCCCGCGGGCGCGATCGCCGCGGGCGCCCCCGCGAAGGTGCTGCGCCAGATCGCGTTCGCCGCGCCCGGCGGCTGACGGCTCAGACCGGGTGCGCGACGCCCGGGTCGTGCTCGGCGAGCGTGGCCCGGAAGTCCTGCAGCTCCGCCTCGTCGATCGAGTAGCCGTGCTCGGGGCCCGGGTAGGTCCGGTCGCGCACGTCGTGGGCGTAGGCGGCGACCCCCGCGACCATCTCGTCGAGCAGGTTCGCGTAGCGCTTGACGAAGCGCGCGCCGAGACCCTCGCGAATGCCGAGCAGGTCGTGGAAGACGAGCACCTGCCCGTCCACGGACGGCCCCGCCCCGATCCCGATCACCGGGACGTGCAGGTGCGGCATCAGCTCCTCGGCCACCGCCGAGGGGATCGCCTCGAAGACGATCGAGAAGCAGCCCGCCTCCTGGAGCGCGAGCGCCTCGCGGGCGATCCGGTTGGCCGCCGCCGCGCTGCGCCCCTGGGCCTTGTAGCCGCCCAGGGCGGTCGAGGTCTGCGGGGTCAGGCCGACGTGGCCCATCACCGGGATCCCGGCCGCGACGATCGCGCGCGCCCGGGCCACGGAGGTCGAGCCGCCGCCCTCGAGCTTCACCGCGTCGCAGCCGGCCTCCTTGACGAACCGCATCGCCGTCTGCACGGCCTGCTCGTCGCTCACCTCGTAGGAGCCGAACGGCAGGTCGCCGACGAGGAACGGGGTGCGCAGGCCGCGGCGCACGGCCTTCGCGAGCACGAGCAGCTCGTCGAGCTCGACCGGCACGGTCGAGTCGTAGCCGAGCACCGTCATCGCCCCCGAGTCCCCGACCAGCACGAGGTCCACGCCGGCCTGCTCGGCCGCGCGGGCGCTGGGGTGGTCGTAGGCGGTGACCATCACGATCGGCTCGCGATGACGCTTCATCTCGATCAGGCGCGGCAGGGTCATCGGCAGCCGCGAGGCGTCGGCCGGCACCTGGATGTTCGTGGGCATCGTGGACATGACGGGTCTCCTAGGTCGCGGCGGTCGGCGCCCGGTCCTCCCGGGTCGCCGCCTCCGGTTCGTCGGTGAACTGGGGCACGGTGAGGCTGAGGTTGTCGATCAGGCGCACGTCGCCGACGCGCGCGGCGCAGGCGAGCAGCAGCTCGCCCTCGAGCGGGCCCGCGGGCTCGAGCGTCTCGGGATCGACGACGGCGAAGTACTCGGGCTCGGCGCCGCCCGCGGCGAGCGCGCGCAGGCCCGCGTCGGCGGCCTCGGCGCCGTGGCGCAGGCGCCCGTCGGCGATCGCCTCGGCGCAGGCGCCGAGCGCCCGGGAGAGGCTCAGGGCGCGCTCGCGCTCGGCGGGGGAGAGGCGCGCGTTGCGGCTCGAGAGCGCGAGGCCGTCGGCGTCGCGGACGGTCGGGCAGGTGACGATCTCGACGGGGAGCCGCAGGTCGCGGGCCATCCGGCGCACGACGAGCGCCTGCTGGGCGTCCTTGGCGCCGAAGTAGGCGCGGTCGGGGCCGACGAGGTTCAGCAGCCGCGCCACGACGGTCGTGACGCCGTCGAAGTGCCCGGCGCCGCGATGGGCGCCCTCGAGCGACTCGGTGAGCGGGCCGCGCACGACGACGCGGGTCGCGTCGCCGGGCGGGTAGAGCTCACCGGCCTCGGGCAGGAACACGAGGTCCGCCCCGGCCGCGGCGGCGACCGCGACGTCGCGCTCGGCGCTGCGCGGGTAGGCGTCGAGGTCGGCCGGGTCGTCGAACTGCGTGGGGTTCACGAACACCGAGACGACGACCAGCGCGCACTCCGACCGCGCACGGCGGATGAGCGACTCGTGGCCGGCGTGCAGCGCGCCCATCGTCGGCACGAACCCGACGGGCCCGGCGCCGCGGCCGGCGGCGACGGCGGCGCGCAGCTCGGCGGTGGTGCGCACGGTGCTCACGCCGCCACCGCCTCACGCCGGGCGAGCGCGCGCGTGCGCGCGGTGAGCGCGTCGAAGAGCTCGAGCAGCTCGGGCGTGCGCTCGGCGACGGCGGTGCGCTGGCGCGCGACGGTCGCCTCGTCGCCGCGGGCCACCGGACCGGTGAGCGCGCGCCCGGCGCCCTGGGCGGCCCAGTTCTCGGCGCTCGCGCGCACGAGCGGGACGAGCGCGCTGCGCGGGACGCCCGCGGTGGCGGCCAGGCGCTCGGCGGCCTCCTCGAGCGTCACGAGGAAGTTCGAGGCGATCGACGCGGCGGCGTGGTAGGCGGCGCGGTCGGCGTCGGCGACCGCGAACGGGCTCATCCCCAGGCCCTCCGCGAGCCGCTCGGCGGCCGCGAGGGCGCGCGGCGTGGAGCCGGCCACCGCGCAGGCGGCGCCCGCGAACGCCGCGCCCTGCGGGGTCACCGTCATCAGCGGATGCAGCCCGAGCGCCTCGTGCGGCGCGAGCACGTCGAGGCCCGTGGCGCCCGAGCAGTGACCCACGAGCGGGCCGGCCGCGATCGCGCGCGCGGCGTCGCCGATCGCGGCATCGGGGACGCACAGCAGCACGATCCCGGCCCCGGCGCCGTCGTGGCCGCGCCCGTGTGGGCCGGTCACCGGCAGGCCGGCGTCTTCCAGGCCCGCGGCGAGCGCGGTGCCCAGGCGTCCACGGCCGACGATGGCGATGGTGGGGGTCATTCCGGTCCAGTTCCCGACGGGGATACCGGTCGCGTCTTGGGGTGAGGGGTTCTCCGGCGTTGCATCGCGAGGTCCGGCCCCGAAGGTGACGGCCTCGACGACGTGGACGGTAGCACCGGGCGCGGCGTTCGGGAACCGTGGAGGACCGCAGCGCCGCTGCCGGTCACTAGCATCGGCGACGATGGCGGTTGCGGACACGGCCGAGGCGCGGCGCGAGGCGCTGAAGGACGTCTTCGCGCGCGCCCGCGGGTGCACGCGCTGCGCCCCGCTCGCGGCGAGCCGCACGCAGGTCGTGTTCGGCGCCGGGAACGCCGACGCGGACCTCATGTTCATCGGCGAGGCGCCGGGCCGCAACGAGGACGAGCAGGGCGTCCCGTTCGTCGGCGCCGCCGGGAAGCTGCTCTCCACGCTGCTCGACGGGATCGGCCTCACCCGCGAGGACGTGTTCATCGCCAACGTCCTCAAGTGCCGCCCGCCGGAGAACCGCAACCCCGAGCCGCAGGAGATCGCCAACTGCTCGGAGTACCTGTTCGCCCAGCTGGAGCTGATCCGCCCGGTGGTCGTGGTCACGCTCGGCAACTTCGCCACGCGGCTGATCCGCGACGACCCGACCGGGATCACGCGCCTGCGCGGGACGGCCGAGGTCCGCACGATCGGCCCGCGGACCGTGCGCCTGCTGCCCTCGCTGCACCCGGCCGCGGCGCTCTACACGGCCTCCAACCGCGAGGTGATCGCCGCCGACTTCGCGCTGATCCCGGGGCTCCTGGCGCTCGGCCCGCCCGAGCAGGCGGTGGCCGCGCCCGAGCCCGCCGAGGCCGCTCCCGCCGCCGAGCCGGCATCCGAGCCCGCGCCGGCACCGGCGCCGGCCGCCCCCGAACCGCCGTCCGACGAGCCGCAGCTGGGGCTGTTCTGATGCCGGTCCGGACCGCCGAGACCCGCGGACCCGCGGAGACCGAGACGCTCGCCGCCGGGCTGGCCGCGCGGCTCGCCCCGGGCGACGTCGTGCTCGTCTCCGGCGAGGTCGGCGCAGGGAAGACGACGTTCGTGCGCGGCGCCTGCCGCGCGCTCGGCGTGCGCGGGCGCGTGACGAGCCCGACCTTCACGCTGGCGCGCCGCTACGAGGACGGCCGCGTCCCCGTCTCGCATCTCGACCTCTACCGGCTCGAGGGCGCCCCGCCCGAGGACCCCGCCGTGCTCGAGGAGGACCTGGGGCCGGGGCGCATCGCGTTCGTGGAATGGCCCGAGGCCTCCGCGGTCCCGACCGATCCGGGGCGCATCGTGGCGCGGGTGCTGCTCGAGCACCGCGGCGGTGACCGGCGCGCGGTGCGGATCGAGGAGGGCGCGGCGTGAGCCTCGTGCTCGCCTTCGACACCGCCACGCCGGCGACCGTGGTCGCCGCCCGCCGCGGCGACGGGCCCGTCGCCGAGCGCGCCGACCTGCCCGAGCCCGGGGCCCGGCCGGCCCACGCGCCGCGGCTGCTGGCCCTGTGCGAGGAGGCGCTCGCCGCCTGCGCGGCCACCTGGGCCGACGTGACGCGGCTCGGCGCCGGGACCGGGCCGGGGACCTTCACGGGCCTGCGGATCGGCGTCGCCACCGCGCGCGCGCTCGCCCAGGCCACCGGAGCCCCGCTGGCCGGGGTGCCGACGCTCGAAGGGCTCGCCCGCGGCGCGGCCGGCGCGCACCCCGGGCACGCGGTGCTCGCGGTGCTCGACGCACGCCGCGGCGAGGCGTTCGCCGCCGCGTGGGACGCCGGCGGCGAGCCCGTGGCCACGGTCGTCGCCTGCGCGCCGGCGGCGCTCGCGGAGCTGCTGCCCGCCGGCGGCGCGCCGCGGCTGGCCGTCGGCGACGGGGCGCTGCGCTGGCGCGCCGAGCTCGAGGAGGCCGGGCTCGCGGTTCCGGCCGACGGCGACCCGCTGCACCGGCCGGGAGGGGCGGCGCTCTGCGCGCTGGCGGCCGAGCGGCCCGCCGTGCCCGGCGGCGCGCTCGTCCCCGACTACGCGCGGCTGCCCGATGCCGAGATG
>JALOLQ010000056.1 GCA_025455895.1 Solirubrobacteraceae bacterium | reverse complement strand
ACGCAGCGGCCTGCAAAGCCGTGTACACCGGTTCGATTCCGGTCGTCGCCTTGCCGGGTCCGTGACCTCCGGCGCCCCGGGCGGTCTCACCCACCGAGGGCCGGGGCTCCCCGGCCCTCGGATGACCAGGAGGGGCGCCGCGCGGAACCTCCCGCCAGAAGCCCGCGCGGCGCCCCCGTCACCTGCCCGGCTCAGCCGGCCGGGGCGTAGTACAGCGGCTTGGTGACGGACGGGACCGTGCCCGCGGCCATGGCGACCAGGGCGTTGCCCACGCCGGTCGATGTCGAGGCGCACCCGGCGCCGTCTCGGCGCGAGAGAGCGGTGAACGACTGCGGCGTCCCGGGCTGCGCCACGTAGATGTCCGAGCCGGCGACCGGCGGAGCGGCGAGCACGATCGCGCTCTGGAGCGGCTGGGGCCATTGCGGGACCACATACGCGGTGCCCGAGCAGCCGCCGGCCTGGTACCAGAGCGGACCGGTCCAGACGGTGAACGGCTGGTTGGGCACCGCCGGGTTCGGGTCGTACGTGAGGATCGCCCCCTCCGCGGTCAGGAACGACATGAACGGCGGCTGCACGGTCGACACCATCGTCCCCAGCACCTTCCCCGTCGCGTCGACGACGTTCAGCGCCCCCGCCGGCCCGCGGGCGCCCTGATCGCCCTTCGGCCCCTGCGCGCCCTGGGCGCCCGGCTCACCCTTGGCACCCTGGATCGAGCCCTTGAAGTCCGCCGCGGTGAGCGAGGCGTTCTTCACGTCCGCTCCCGTGAGCGACGAGTTCTTGACGTCGGCACCGGTGACGGCGCCGTCCTTGATCTGCTTCGACGACGTGATCACGACCGTCGCCGCGGTCGCCGTGCCACCGAGGGCGACGACGAGCGCGGTCAGCGCCACCACCATCGACGGGCTCGGCCTGCGAGCGCGCATGGTCCACCTCCTGAGTCGGGTCGCGACGAACCCTAGGCGCGCAGGCGGATGCCTCCGGCGAACCTGACCGCCGGGACAGTTCCGCGTCCGCCGCTCAAGTCCCCGGCCGCAGCGGCCGAAAGACCCGGAAATGCGTCGGTTGCTCGCACGGGTGCCCCTGCTGGCACGCTTCAGCCTGCTGAGCCTGCTCATGGTCGCCCTGATCGGCCTCGCGGTGGGCGTCGCGCTGCACCTGCGCGTGGAGCACCGCGCCGTCAAGGAGGCCGAGCGGCTGGCCGTCGCGCTCGCCGGCACCACCGGCCGCTGGGCGCTCACCCCGCAGGACATGGCCGTCCCCGTCGACGCCGAGCGCGCCTCGCAGCTCGACGCCGAGCTCTCGCAGCCGCTCGAGGACGCCGGCGTCGCGGCCGTGAAGGTCTTCAACGACGCCGGCACCGTGATCTACGCGACCGACCACGAGCTGATCGGCGAGCAGGACCCGGAGGCGGCCGCGCTGGCGAAGAGCGGCACGGTCAAGCGCGAGATGGGGCGCGGCACCGGCGACGACGGCTCGGGGGGACGCACCCTCTCGGTCTACGTCCCGTTCTCCACCGCCGTGCGCGGCCCGACCGACGGCGTGCTCGAGGTCTACCTCCCCTACGCGCCGGTCGCCGCCGCGATCACGCACGACACGCGGATCCTCGTCGGCCTGCTGGCCCTCGGGCTGCTCGTGCTGTGGGCGGTGCTCTACCGGATCGTCGCCACCGCCTCGCGCCGGCTGCATCGCCAGGCGCGCGAGGACCACCTCACCGGCCTGCCGAACCGCACCGAGCTGCACGCCGCCGGCCGCGCCCTGCTCGCCGGGACGTCCGAGGACCGGCTCGCCGCGCTGCTGCTGATCGACCTGGATCGCTTCAAGGAGATCAACGACACGCTCGGCCACGAGCAGGGCGACGCCCTGCTGCGCGAGGTCGCCGACCGCCTGCGCGGCGTCGTGCGCCCGGCCGACCTGCTCGCCCGCCTCGGCGGCGACGAGTTCGCGATCCTCGTGACCGACCTGCCCCACCGCGGCGCGACCGCCGAGGTCGCCGACCGGATCGGCACGGCGCTGCGCCGACCGTTCCACCTCGCCGGCGTCGCGCTCGAGCTGGACGCGAGCATCGGCATCGCGCTCGCCCCCGACCACGGGACCGACGTCGCGACGCTGCTCCAGCGCGCCGACGTGGCGATGGACGGCGCCAAGCGCGGCGGCGCGCGGATCGAGACCTACGACCGCAGCCGCGACCCCTACTCGCCCGAGCGCCTGCAGCTCGTCGCCGAGCTGCGCCGCGCGATCGAGCGCGAGGAGTTCGTGCTGCACTTCCAGCCGAAGATCGCCGTCGCGACCGGCGAGGTCACCGGCGCCGAGGCGCTCGTGCGCTGGGAGCACCCCACCCGCGGGCTGCTCGGCCCGGTCGAGTTCGTCCCGCTCGCCGAGCGCACCGGCGTCATCGGCGCGCTCACCCGCTGGGTGCTCGACGCCGCGCTCGCGCAGTGCGCCGCGTGGCGCGAGGAGGGCCTCGAGCTGCCCGTCGCGGTGAACCTCTCGGGCACCGACGTCCTCGACGCGGGCCTCGCCGACATGGTCGCCGACGCCCTGCAGCGCGCCGGGCTCCCGGGGCACCTGCTCGCCTGCGAGATCTCCGAGCACACCGTGCTCGCCGATCCGCGCCGGGCCGCCGACAGCCTCGCCCGGCTGCGCGGCATGGGCGTGCGCCTCTCGCTCGACGACTTCGGCCAGGGCCAGTCCTCGCTCTCCTACCTCAAGCGCCTCCCGCTCGACGAGCTGAAGATCGACCGCTCGTTCGTCATGGGGATGGAGGCCGACGCGAGCGACGCGGCGATCGTCCGCGCGACGATCGACCTCGGGCGCGGGCTCGGCCTGCGCGTCGTGGCCGAGGGCGTCGAGAGCGACGAGGTGCTCGCCGATCTCGCGGCGCTCTCCTGCGACATCGCGCAGGGCTTCGGGCTCAGCCGCCCGCTGCCGGCCGCCGAGCTCGAGGCCTGGCTGCTCGGCCGGGCGATCGCGCCGGCCGCTCAGCCGGCGTAGTCGGCCTCCCGGAACCACCACAGCGCGCGCTCGGCGACGAGGTCCGGGCGCTCCTGGGCGATCCAGTGGCCGCTGTCCGGGACGAACTCGACCTCGAGATGATCGCCCTCGCGCATCCCGGCGCGGACCATGTCCGGCGGGATGACGACGTCCCGCTCGCCGTGGAGCAGCAGCGTGGGCACGGTCAGCGGCCGCGGCTCGTACGTGCCCTTCAGGACCGCCGGGAGCTCGCGCAGCAGGAACGTGCGGTAGTAGCGCTGTGAGGCGCGGGCGCGGGCCGGCTCGCGGAACGGGGCCGCGAAGATCCGCACGTCCTCCTCGCTGAACGCCTCGGGGTGCACGTTGTCGGCCCGCAGGACCCCGGCGACGACGGCCTCGCGGCGGATCACCTGCGAGCCGACCAGCGGCGAGGCGTTCACCACCTGGTACCAGAAGCGCCAGGCGTCGCGCAGGCTCCCGGCGGCGCTCGTCTCCGGCCCCGTCCACGGCGGCGCGATGTTCAGCGCGACGTACTGGCGGATCCGCTCCGGCGCCCGCGCCGCCAGCAGGAAGCCGGCCCAGCCGCCCCAGTCGTGCCCCATCAGCCGCACGCGCTCGAGCCCGAGCGCGTCGAGCAGCGCGAGCACGTCGGCGGCCAGCTCGCGCTTGTCGTAGCCGCCGGGCGGGGCCTCGCTCCAGCCCAGCCCGCGCAGGTCCGGGCAGATGACGCGGTGCTCGGCGGCGAGCGCCGGCAGGACCTTCGCCCACGCCCACCAGTGCTGCGGCCAGCCGTGCAGGAGCACGAGCGGCTCGCCGGCCCCCGCCTGCGCGACGTGGAAGCGCAGGCCGCGCGCCGTCACGAAGTCGTGCTCGACGTTCAGCCCGGGGATCTCGGGGAACGGCCGCATGACCCCCGAGACTACCCGGGATACGCTGCGCGGCCATGGGCGGAGCCGAGGTCGAGGTGCTGGTCGCGGGCGGGGGCGTCGTCGGCTGCGCGGTCGCCCTCGAACTGGCCCGCCGCGGCGTGAGCGTGCTGCTCGCCGAGGCGGAGGACGGCTTCGGCCTGCAGGCCAGCGGGACGAACTCCGGCGTGCTGCACACCGGGTTCGACTCGGTCCCCGGCGAGCTCGAGACGCACCTGATCCTGCGGGCCGCGCGCCCGCGCGAGGAGGCGCTCGCGGCCCTCGGCGTCCCGGTGAAGCGCTGCGGCGCGCTGATGACCCCGCGCGACGACGCCGAGCGCGCGCGGGTCGCCGCGCTGGCCCGCGGCGCCGCCGCCAACGGGGTCGCCCACGAGCTGCGGGACGACGGCTCGCTGCTGATCCCGGGCGAATGCGTGACCGACCCGGTGCGCTTCACGCTCGCGCTCGCCGCCGCCGCGGGCGCGGCCGGGGCCGAGCTGCGCGTCGGCGCGCCGGTGGGCGACCTCGAGCGGGCCGGCGACGGGCTCGCGGCACAGGTCGGCGGCGCGCGGGTGCGGGCCCGCGTCGTGGTGAACTGCGCAGGGCTCGGTGCGGACGCGCTCGCGCGGACCGCCGGCGACGAGGGTTTCGCGATCCACCCGCGCAAGGGCGAGTTCCTCGTCTTCGAGCCGCCCGGCGGCGCCGCTCCCGAGCGGATCCTGCTGCCGGTCCCCTCGCCCGGGACGAAGGGCGTGCTGGTCTTCCCGACGCTCGACGGCAAGCTCGTCACCGGCCCCACCGCCCACGACCAGCAGGACAAGCGCGACTGGCGCGTGCGCCCCGAGGCGCCGGCCGAGATCCGCGCGAAGGTCGCCGCGATGGTGCCCGAGCTCGAGGGTGCCGAGCCGATCGCCGCCTACGCCGGGCTGCGCCCCGCCGGCACCGGCTGCAACTACGTCATCGGCCCGTCGCCGTTGTGCCCGCCGCTGATCCACGTCGCCGCGATCCGCTCCACCGGGCTCACCGCCGCCCTCGGCATCGCCGCGGACGTCGCCGGCCACGTCGCCGCCGCCGGCGTCGAGGTCGGCGAGCCCGCGCCGCTGCGACCGGGGCCGCGCCCGCCCGGGCTCGGGCTCGACGGACCGTGGTGGACGCGCACCGCCCGCTACGAGGCCGCGCGCGCGAGCTGAGGCGATGGGCGCGCACGGCCCGCTGATCCTCGGCATCGACGAGGGCACGACCGCCGTCAAGGCCGCGCTCTTCGACGCGCGGCTGCGCCCGGTCGCCGAGCGGCGCCGCACCGTCCGGGTGCGTCACCCCCGTCCCGGATGGGTGGAGAAGGATCCGCTCGAGGTGCTGGACGCGGTCGTCGAGCTGGCCGGCGAGCTGCTGCACGAGGCGCCCGGGCCGGTCGTCGCCTGCGGGCTCGACCACGAGGGCGAGTCGGTGCTCGCCTGGGACGCGGAGACCGGGGCGCCGCTGACGCCGGTGATCGTCTGGCAGGACAAGCGCGCCGAACCGCTGCTCGCGCGCCGCACCGGCGACGCGGCGGAGATCCGCGCGCGCACCGGCCTGCCGCTCGACCCGTACTTCTGCGCCGGGCGCCTGGCCTGGCTGCTCGAGGAGGACGCCGCGGTGGGCGCGGCGCACCGCCGGGGGACGCTGCGGCTCGGCACGCTCGACGCGTTCCTCTCCGACCGGCTCGGCGCCGGGTTCGCCACCGACGCCTCGACCGCCTCGCGCACGCTGCTGCACGCGCTCGGCGAGCCCGGCTGGGACCCCTGGCTGCTGGACCGCTTCGGGATCCCCGCGCAGGTGCTCCCGGCCGTCGCGGACAGCGCCGGCGAGCTCGGGGTCCTGCGACACCCAGCATGGCCGGCGGAGGTGCCCCTGACGGCCCGGGTCTGCGACCAGCAGGCCGCGCTCGCCGGGGCGGGCTGCGTGCGCCCCGGGCTCACGAAGGCCACCTACGGGACCGGGGTGTTCGTGCTCGCCCACACCGGCGAGCAGCGCCCGCAGGCCGGCGAGGGCCTGCTGCCGACCGTCGCGTGGCGGATCGCCGGGCGCGACGCCTTCGCGCTCGACGGCGGGGTCTTCACCGCCGGCGCGATGCTCGAGTGGCTGTGCGGCTCGCTGGGCCTCGCGGAGCGCCCGGAGGCGCTCGGGGCGCTGGCGCGCAGCGTTCCCGACGCCCGCGGGGCGCGCGTGCTGCCCGCGCTGGCCGGGCTCGGCGCGCCGTGGTGGCGCCCGCAGGCGCGGGCCGTGCTCGCCGGGATCGACGGCGGCACGACGCGCGCCCACCTCGCCCGCGCGGCGTTCGAAGGGATCGCCTGGCGCGTGGCGGACGTCGTCGAGGCGGTCGGCGCGCTGGTCGCGGTGCCCGCGCTGCGCGTGGACGGCGGGCTGACGCGCGAACCGCTGCTGCTCGAGCTGCAGGCCGACGCCCTCGGCCTGCCGGTCGAGACGGGCGCCGCGGACGCGACCGTGCTCGGCGCGGCGGGGCTCGCGGCGGTCGGCGCGGGCCTCCTCGAGCGGGTCGAGGACCTCGCCGAGCTGATCCCCGCGGGCCCGCGGGTCGAGCCCGCGCGCGACGCCGCCTGGCGCAGGCAGGCGCACGGACGCTGGCGCGCGTTCGTGCGTGGCGCAGGCGACCTCGGCTGACGCCTAGCATCCGGGCCATGTCCCGCCCCGCCCGCGCCGCCGCCGTCATCGGCGGCGTCCTCGCGCTCGCCATCGCCGGCTTCCTGCTCCTGCGCCCCGCAGGCGACGAGGAGACCTCCGCAGGCACCGCGAGCACCCCGGCCGTGACCGCCACGGCCCCGAGCACCGTGACGGCGACGACCGCCGAGCCGGCGCCGAAGCCGAAGCCGAAGCCCAAGCCGAAGGTCCCCGTGATCACCGTCCGCGGCGGCCAGCCGGTCGGCGGCGTGAAGGAGATCGAGGTCGACAAGGGCGAGACGATCCGGTTCAAGGTCCGCTCGGACGCCCCCGATGAGGTGCACGTGCACGGGTTCGACGTCGAGCAGCAGGCCGCACCGGGCGCGCCCGCGAGCTTCCGGATCGAGGCCGACATCGAGGGCCGCTTCGAGGTCGAGTCGCACACCACCGGGACCCAGCTCGCGCGGATCACGGTGAACCCCTGATCGGCGGACGCGGGCTATACTGCCCGCTCTCTGCGGCTGTAGCTCAGTTGGCTAGAGCGTCTGCTTGCCATGCAGAAGGTCGTGGGTTCGAATCCCATCAGCCGCTTGTCCCGAAGGGCCCGCACCGCGCGGGCCCTTCGTCGTCTGCGGGACTTCCCTACGGGTCCGGGAACGGCTGGACCGGCAGGCCGTGGTCGGTCTCGCGCATGCCGAGCTCGTAGGCGCCGCCGTGGGCCGAGCGCAGGCGCAGCGTCTCGCCGCCGACCCGCGCGACGCCGTCGAGCGCCGCGATCGAGCAGTTCGCGACGTGATGCTCGTGGCCGTCGGGGTCGGCGTAGCGCCAGACGACGGTCTGCTCGCGCGGCGAGGAGGCGACCAGCTCGAGCCGCGCACCCCCGGCGCCGCCGGCCGCCAGCTCGAGCCGCAGCGGGTCCTCGCGGACGCTCGGGCGATGGCGCGGGCCCCCGAGCGCGAAGCGCCGCCCGCCCACGGACAGCACGCCCGCCGCGATCCAGGGGGTCGTGACCGGGCCGAGGCGCACGCGGCCCAGCGAGAGGTCGAGCCACACCTCGGGGCGATCCTCGAACAGCACGCCGTGCAGCCAGATCCAGCGCTCGGCGTGCTGGGCGCCCCAGTTGTGCCCGACCATCCCGGGCCAGCCCTCGGCCTCCAGGGCGACCGCACCGGTGCTCGCGCGGCCGCTCACCGTCGCCGCCGGGAGCGGGCTCTCGAGCTTCGTGCGCGGCAGCGGCGCGGTGTACATCCAGGGCCGGGGAAGGTGCCGCAGGCCGGGCTCGCCGCCCTCCCAGCGCAGGTCCCAGCTCGCCCCGTCGGCCGAGCCGCGCACGCCGCCGGGGCCGAACGCGCTCTCGCCGATCCGGATCCAGTCCTCGGCGCGCGGGCC
>JALOLQ010000055.1 GCA_025455895.1 Solirubrobacteraceae bacterium | reverse complement strand
CAGCCCGGTCGAGTGCTTCGGCCCCGAGGCGAGCGCCCGGGCGAAGGACCTGCTCGACGGCGAGCGCGTGCGGCTCGAGTACGACGTCGAGACGACCGACCGCTTCGAACGGCGCCTGGCCTACGTCTTCCGCGAGGGCGACGACCTGTTCGTCAACGAGGCGCTGCTGCGCGGCGGCTACGCCGAGCGCTTCCGCGACACCCCCAACCGGCGCTACGTCGACCGGCTGATCGCGGCCGAAGCCGCCGCGCGCCGCGAGAACGCCGGGCTCTGGGGAACCTGCCGGCGGTAGGCTTGAGGGGATGCCGACGCGGCTCAGGAAGAGCATCCGCGACTTCGAGGAGGCCTTCCACGAAGAGACGGAGGCGGACCGCCGGCGCCGCGAGCAGCTCGCGCGCCGCGCCACCGTGCGCACGCACACGCGGCGCCTGGAGAAGCAGCACAAGCACGGGACCCTGCGGTTCATCCTGCTCGTGCTGCTGCTGACCGCGGTCGCCGTCGGCGTCACGGTCGCGATGTTCGAGACGCTGTACGTCGTGATGGGGTGATCGCGGGCGCGCAGGGCCCGCGATCTCAGGAGGCGGCTTCGCGGGCCGGCGTGGGCGCGGCGACGGGCGTGGCCGCGTCCTTCTCCTGCTGGATCTCGAGGTAGACCTCCTTGCGGAACACGGGGATGTCCCGCGGGGCCTGGATCCCGATGCGGACCTTCTCTCCCATGATCGACAGCACCGACACCTCGATGTCGTCACCGATCATGATGCTCTGATTCGACTTCCGGGTCAGGACCAGCAATGCTCCCACCGCCTTGAGCGTCGCCCTCCGGGCACGTCTCGCCAAACTACCAATCGGCGGTGGCTGGGCGCAAGGCCTTCGACGAACCGAGCCGGGGCGCGCGGCGGGCGGAGGGCGCGCTGAGATACCCTGCGCCCCCGCATGGCACGACGCTCACTCAAGCCGCAGCTGAACCAGATCCGCACGTGGGTCCGCCAGGGCCGCACCGATGCGTGGATCGCCCACCAGCTCGAGACCACCGTCCAGCAGGTCGAGTCCTTCAAGCGCGAGCACGACCTCGCGCCCGAGTCCGCCGACACCGGCGCGGAGTTCGAGGCCGAGATCGATCTGCGCGCCGAGGACGACGCGCTGATCGCCGCCGAGCTCGAGGCCGAGGAGGCACGGCGCGCCGAGGAGGAGGCCGCCCGCGCGGCCGAGGCCGCCGAGGCCGCCGAGGCCGGGGACGCCGACGAGGACGACGACAAGCCCAAGCGCCGGCGCGGCCGGCGCGGAGGCCGCGGGCGCGGGCGCAAGGGCTCCGCGGAGCTCGAGGGCACCTTCGACCACGGCGAGGAGGGCTACGGCCTGTGGCTCGACCCCGCCGTCGCCGACAACCCGGTGTACGCCGAGCACTGGGCGGGCCACCGCCCCGTGGTCGTCGTGGTCGAGGAGGACCAGATCGTCATCCGCCGCGCCGGCGAGCCGGACGGCGACGAGGACTGATCCGGCCCCGGGATCAGGGCGCGGCCTCGATCCGCCGCCCGCCGGCGTAGTCGGCCGCCTCGCGCACGTAGCGCGCGAACGCCGCGTCGGCCACCCGCGCATCCCAGGTCCACGGCGCTCCCGGCGCGAGCCGCGCCGCGAGGTCCAGGCACCAGCCGGTGCCCGCCTCGTAGAGCTCGACGAGCTCGTCGACGGTGAACGCCCCGCCCAGCCGGCGGCGCAGCTCCCGCAGCAGCTCCTCCTCCACCCGCTCCAGCGCCCGCACCTGCGCCGGCTCCGCCGCCGCCACGTACCGCTCCCCCGCCTTCCACTGGTGGATCGCCGTCTCGAACGACACGCGCCGCAGGGTACCCACCGGGCGGTTCCCGCCGAAGGAGCACGAAGCGACGAAGAGCCGAAGAACCACCGGCGACCCAACGAGCCGTCAGCCGGCACCGGAGCGAGAGATCACGGATGCATGACGCCCGGGAGCGGCCACCCGATAGTGCGTCAGCACGGTGGGTGGCCGATCACGGCGTCAGGCGCCGTGAGATCCGCGATCACGGCAGGTTCTGGATGACGTACCCCCGCTCCCCCGGCCGCACCATGCCCAGGCGCCGTGCCTCGCGCTCGAGCGCCTTGGGGTTCTTCAGCGCGCGCACGCGGCGCTCGAGCCGCTGCTGCTCGGCCTGCAGGCGCACGACCTCGGTGCGGCGCTTGGCGCTCTCGCCCCGCGCCGACCAGATCGACAGCAGCGGGTGCACGTAGAGCAGCGCCACGGCGCCGAACGCGAGCAGCACGATCAGCCGGCCGACGCGATCCCAGCGGATCGCCGACGTGCGCCCGGTGCGCACGTTCGCCACGGGGCGCGGGCGTGCCGCCGCACGCGGGGACGCGGGGGCGCGGCGGGCGCTGCGGGCGGCGGCCATGGAGGGCCGTTCGCCGCGTCCCCGGCGTTTCCTGCCGCCGGGGACGCTCGCACGGTCGCGCCCGGATCAGCGGCGGAAGACCGAGCGGCCGGGGTAGGTCGCGTCGGCGCCGAGCGCCTCCTCGATCCGCAGCAGCTGGTTGTACTTCGCGACGCGGTCCGAGCGCGCGGGCGCACCGGTCTTGATCTGGCCGCAGCCGGTGGCGACGGCGAGGTCGGCGATCGTCGTGTCCTCGGTCTCCCCCGAGCGGTGCGACATGACGGCGGTGTAGCCGGCCGCGCGCGCCATCGCGATCGCGTCGAGCGTCTCGGTGAGCGTGCCGATCTGGTTGACCTTGATGAGGATCGAGTTGCCGACGCCGAGGTCGATGCCGCGCTTCAGGCGCTCGGTGTTCGTGACGAAGAGGTCGTCGCCGACGAGCTGGACGGTGCCGCCGATCGCCTCGGTGAGGTGCTTCCAGCCCTCCCAGTCCTCCTCGGCCATCCCGTCCTCGAGCGAGAGGATCGGGTAGCGACCGGCCATCTCGGCCCAGTAGGCGGCCATCTCCTCGGCGCTCAGCGTGCGCCCCTCGTGCTCGAGCACGTAGGCGCCGCCCTCGAAGATCTCGCTGACCGCCGGGTCGAGGGCGATCGCCAGGTCGCTGTCGGGCGTGTAGCCGGCGGCCTCGATGCCGGCCAGGAGCACCTGGATCGCCTCCTCGTTGGAGCCCAGGTCCGGCGCGAAGCCGCCTTCGTCACCGACCGTCGTCGAGAGGCCGCGGTCGTGGAGCGTCTTCTTCAGGGCGTGGTAGACCTCGGCGCACATCCGCAGGCCCTCGGAGAACGAGCCCGCCCCGACCGGGACGACCATGAACTCCTGGAAGTCGACCTTGTTGTCGGCGTGGGCGCCGCCGTTGAGGACGTTCATCATCGGCACGGGCAGCACGTGCGCGCCGTCGCCGCCGAGGTAGCGCCACAGCGGCAGCCCCTCCTCGGCCGCCGCGGCGTGGGCGGCGGCGAGCGAGACGCCGAGGATCGCGTTCGCGCCCAGGCGCGACTTGTTCGGCGTGCCGTCGAGCGCGATCAGCGCCGCGTCGAGCCCGCGCTGGTCGTCGGCGTCGTGGCCGGCGACCGCCTGCGCGATCTCGCCGTTGACGTTCGCCACGGCCTGCGTGACGCCCTTGCCGAGCCAGGCGTCGCCGCCGTCACGCAGCTCGGTCGCTTCGAACTCGCCGGTCGACGCGCCGGAGGGCACGGCGGCGCGGCCCGCGGCGCCCGAGCGCAGCACGAGCTCGACCTCGACGGTCGGGTTGCCGCGGCTGTCCAGGATCTGCCGGGCGTGGACGCGATCGATCTGGCTCATGAGTCCTCCTCGAGTCGGGCTTGGGCGTAGAGGGCGAGCTGCGCGTCGAAGCCGAGCTCGGTCCAGGGGGTGCCGGCCTGGTCGGCGAGTGCCGCGGCCGCCTCCACACGATCCCGGAATCGCGCCGCGGATGCTCTGAGGGCGAGCTCCGGGTCCACCTTCACGCGCCGCGCGACGTTCACGACGGCGAACAGCGCGTCGCCGACGTCCGCGAACAGCTGCTCGGGGGCGGCGCCGGCGCGGGCCGACGCCTCGAGCGCGGCGGCGCTGCCGCCGAGCCCGGCGAGCGGCGCGTCGAGATCCTCGGGGTCGAACCCCGAGGACGCGGCGCGGCGCTGCACCTTGCGGGCCAGCAGCGGTCCCGGCAGGTTCTCGGGCACCTCGGCGAAGAGCCCGCGCTCGCGCCCGGGCTCCTCCTGCTTGATCGCGTCCCAGTTGCGCAGCACCTCGCCGGCGCCGGACACCTCGACGTCCGAGAAGACGTGCGGGTGGCGGCGGATCAGCTTCTGCCGGCAGTGCTCGGCGACGGCGGCCAGGTCTCCCGCGCCGCGCTCCTCGAGCAGCAGCGAGAGGAAGTGGACCTGGAAGAGGACGTCGCCCAGCTCGTCGAGCAGCTTCGCGTCGTCGCCCGAGTTCGCCGCGTCGGCGAGCTCGTAGGCCTCCTCGACGGTGTGCGGGACGATCGAGCGCTCGTCCTGCTCACGGTCCCACGGGCACTCGACCCGCAGGCGCCGCGTCAGCTCGTCGAGCGCGCCGAGGGCCGCCTCGATGTCCTCGCGGCCCACGGCGTCGTGCGTCCCGGCGGGATCAGCCCGCCGGCTGCGTCTGGGTCTGCTGCTGCTGGGTCTGGGTCTGCTGCTGCGGGACGGCGCCGGGCGGCACGGTGGACGCCGGCTTGTCCTTGGCGTTGTTGCAGTCCGGGACGACGAAGCCCTTGGCGCACTCGGTCTTGGACTTCCAGCGGTCCTGGTACTCCTTGCCGAACTTCGTGAGCGCCTCGCGCTGGTTCTCCGAGACGATGATCTGCTTGATCGAGGCCTTCAGCGCCGGGCTCAGCGGCTGCGCGCTCGGCTTCGTGACCTTGTCGACCTCGAAGATGTAGTAGCCGTCGGTCGTCTTGACCGGACCGGTCAGCTCGCCGGTCTTGGCGTCGAACACCGGCCCCGTGAAGGCCTTCTCGCCGTTGCTCTCCTGGACGTCGCGCAGGACGCCGCCGGCGTCGCGCGAGGTGGGGTCGATCGAGTACTTCTCGACGACCTTGTCCCAGGACTGGCCGGACTCGAGCGCCTTCTTGGCCGCCTCGGCCTGCGCCTTGTCACGCGTGAGCACGACGCGCACGTCGCGCTTCTCCGGCTGGCCGAACTGCTTGAACTTGTTCTTCTCGTAGTACTCCTTGATCTCGTCGTCCGAGACCTTGGTGCTGCCCTCGTTGATCTTCTCGGTGATCTTCTGCTCGAGCACCTGGCTGCGCTGGCGGAAGAGCAGGTCGGCCTGCGTCTGGCCCGACTCCTTGAGGAACTTCTCGAAGTCCGCGGTCTTGGGGAACGCCTGCTTGCGCGCCTGGTCGAACGACTTCTGGACGTCGGCGTCGGAGATCTTGATCCCGAGCTTGTCCGCCTCGGACTCGAGCCACTGGGCGCGGATCAGGAACGTCATGACCTGATCCTTGAGCTGGTTGTACTGCGCCTCGCACTGCGCCTTGTACTGCTTGTCCGTCGGCTTGGGCTGGCCCTTCACCGGCTTCGGCGCGCTGGCCTTGAGGTTGGCGATGCACTTCGTGTAGTCCGGCGGGATCGGCACGGCGCCCTGGCCGCCCTGGGCGGCGGAGTTGCCGGCGATCTTGATCCAGCGGTCGAAGGTCGCCTCGGAGGTCGTCACGCCGTCGACGCTGACGACGTCACCCTCGGGGACGCCGCCGCCGCAGCCGCTGACGAGCAGAGCGAAAAAAACGGCGCCGAGCGCCAGGGGAGCACGAGGATTCTTGAGCATCGCCCCGGGAGTGTAGAAGAGCCCGCGCGATCGGGGCGCAGGTCCGCCCCGCGCGCCGCTCAGGCGGCTGCGCGAACCGCGCTGAGCAGCGCGTCGGCCGCCCGCACGACCGCGGGCAGCCGCTCGCCGGGATCCTCCGGCACGGCGACCGAGACCTGCGCGCGCCCGGGCTCGTACCGCGCCTCGGGCAGCTCCTCGCGCAGGCGCTCGCGGCGGGCCTCGTCGAGGTCGAGCGGCGTCACCGCCATCCGCCCCTTCTGGATGCTCACCGCGCGCGCCCCGGCCTGGCCGAGCTTGATCCGCGCCTGCTGGAGCGCCAGCAGGTTGGCCAGCGGCGGCGGGACCGGCCCGAACCGGTCCTCGAGCTCGTCGCGCAGCCCGGCGACGTCGGCGACCTCGCGCGCCGCCGCGACGCGGCGGTGCACGTCGATCTTCGCCGCCTCGTACGGGATGTAGTCGGCGGGCACGTAGGCGTCGACGCTCACGTCGAGCCGGACCGGCTCGGGCTCGTCGCCGGCGCCCGCCGGGCCGGCCGCGCTCACCGCCTCGTCGAGCATCGCGAGGTACAGCTCGAAGCCGAGCGCGGCGACGTGGCCGGACTGCTCGTCGCCGAGCAGGTTGCCGGCGCCGCGGATCTCGAGGTCGCGCATCGCGATCTTGAACCCGGCGCCCAGCTCGGTGTAGTCCGAGAGCGCCGAGAGGCGCTTCATCGCCTCCTCGGTGAGCGCCGCGGCGCTCGGGTAGAGCAGGTACGCGTAGGCGCGCTCGCGGCTGCGGCCCACGCGCCCGCGGATCTGGTAGAGCTGGCTGAGCCCGAAGAGGTCGGCGCGCTCGACGATCAGCGTGTTCGCCTGCGGGATGTCGATCCCCGACTCGATGATGCTCGTGGCGACGAGCACGTCGGCCTCGCCGCGCAGGAAGGCGAGCATGCGCCGTTCGAGCTCGGTCTCCTCGAGCTGCCCGTGGGCGACCTCGAAGCGCAGCTCCGGGCACAGGCCGCGCAGGCGCTCGGCCGTCTCGTCGATCGACTCGACGCGGTTGTGCAGGAAGAACGCCTGGCCGCCGCGCGCGTGCTCGCGCTCGAGCGCCTGGCGCACGAGCTGCTCGTCGTAGTCACCGACGTACGTCTTGACCGGCCGGCGGCCCTCGGGCGGCGTCTCGATCACGCTGATGTCGCGCATCCCCGCCAGCGACATCTGCAGCGTGCGCGGGATCGGCGTCGCGCTCATGGCGATCACGTCGACCTTCAGCCGCAGCTGGCGCATCAGCTCCTTCTGCTTGACGCCGAAGCGCTGCTCCTCGTCGACGATCAGCAGTCCGAGGTCCTTGGGGCGCATGTCGCGCCCGAGCAGCCGGTGGGTGCCGATGAGGATGTCGACCTTGCCCTCGTTGAAGGCGGCGACGACCTCGCGCTGCTCCTTCGGGGTGCGGAAGCGGCTGACGACGTCGATCGTGAACGGGTAGTCCTTGAGGCGCTCGGCGAACGTCCCGTGGTGCTGCTGGGCGAGGATCGTCGTCGGGGCGAGCACGAGCACCTGCTTGCCGTCCTCGGCCGCCTTGAACGCCGCGCGCAGCGCCACCTCCGTCTTGCCGTAGCCGACGTCGCCGCAGATCAGGCGGTCCATCGGCTGCGGGCGCTCCATGTCCCCCTTGACCGCCTCGATCGCCTCGGCCTGGTCGGCGGTCTCGCGCCAGGGGAAGCGGGCCTCGAACTCGAGCTGCCAGGCGCTGTCCGGCGGGAACGCGTGCCCGGCGCGCCGGCGGCGCTCGGCGTAGAGGTTGAGCAGCTCGCCGGCCAGCTCCTGCGCCGCCCGCCGCGCCCGCGCCTTGAGGTTCTCCCACGCCTTGCCGCCGAGCTTCGAGAGCCGCACCGCGGCGTCGCCGGCCCCGCTGGCCCCGACGTAGCGCGTGATCTTCGCGAGCTGGTCGACGGGCATGAACACCTTGTCCGTGCCGGCGTACTCGAGCTCGAGGTAGTCGCGCGTGATGCCCCCGACGGTCTTCGTCTCGAAGCCGGCGAAGCGCGCGACCCCGTGGTCCTCGTGCACGACGAGGTCGCCGGTGCGCAGCTCGCTGAACGAGGCCAGCCGCCCGCGCCGGCGCTGGGCGCTGGTCTGACCTCCGGTGCGCTCGGCGCGGCGACGGCGGAACAGGCGGTGCTCGGGGATCACCGCGAGCCGCAGCCCGGCGGCGACGAAGCCGTCGCGCAGGGTGGCGTGCGCGAACCGCAGCGTGCCC
>JALOLQ010000376.1:2337-2774 GCA_025455895.1 Solirubrobacteraceae bacterium | reverse complement strand
GCGGCGCATCACGGTCAACCTCGCGCCCGCCGACCTCCGCAAGGAGGGCCCGGGGTTCGACCTGCCGATCGCGCTCGCCTTCCTGCTCGCGACCGGTCAGGCGCGACGCACCGGCGGGGGAGAGGTCGCCGCCCTCGGCGAGCTCGGCCTCGACGGCGTCGTGCGCCCCGTCTCCGGCGTCCTCGCGGTCGTCGAGAGCCTGCGGCGCCGCGGCGTCGGCCGCGTGCTCGTGCCGGCGGCCAACGCGGCCGAGGCGGCGCTGGTGCAGGGCGTGGGTGTGATCCCGGTCGGGCGCCTGCGCGACGCCGTCGGGGCCCTCAGCTCCGGGGCGTGCGCGGCGGCGGAGCGCCCCGACGTCGGCGCGCTGCTTCACGGCGGCCTGGCCGGGGACGTCGACTTCGCCGACGTCGCCGGCCCGGCCGGGGTCAAGCGCGCCC
>JALOLQ010000376.1:0-2311 GCA_025455895.1 Solirubrobacteraceae bacterium | reverse complement strand
CGCCGGGGGCCACAACCTGCTCATGGTCGGCCCGCCGGGCTCGGGCAAGACGATGCTCGCCCGGCGCCTCCCGACCATCATGCCGGCGCTCACCGTCGACGAGGCGATCGCCGTCACGCGGGTGCACAGCGTCGCCGGCCTGCTTCCCTCGCACGTGCCGCTGGTCGACCGGCGCCCCTTCCGCGCCCCGCACCACAGCACCTCCGTGGCGGGACTCGTCGGCGGCGGATCCTCGCCGCGGCCCGGCGAGGTCAGTCTCGCGCACCTCGGCGTCCTCTTCCTCGACGAGTTCCCCGAGTTCCGCCTGTCCGCCCTCGAGGCCCTGCGCCAGCCGCTCGAGGACGGCGAGGTGACGATCTCCCGTGCGCTGACGTCGGTGACCTACCCGGCGCGCATCACGCTGGTGGCGGCGATGAACCCGTGTCCGTGCGGGTTCCGCGGCGACCGCGAGCGGCAGTGCACGTGCCCCGGCTATCGCCTGCAGCAGTACCGCTCGCGGTTGAGCGGGCCGCTGCTCGACCGCATCGACCTGCGACTCGAGGTCGCCCGCGTGCCGCCGCGCGAGCATCGTCTCGCCGGGCGGGGCGAGAGCTCTGCCGCCGTACGCGAGCGGGTCGAGGGGGCGCGCCGCCGGCAGCGGGCGCGGCTCGGCGGCGAGGTCACCGCCAACGCCCACATGACGGCGCCTCAGGTGCGGCGGCTCTGCAGGCTCGACACCGCCGCCACGGCGCTGCTCGATCGAGCCTACGACCGCCTGCATCTCAGTGCCCGCGCCTGCGATCGGGTGGCCAAAGTGGCCCAGACCATCGCCGACCTCGAGGCGGCCGCCGGCATCGCGGCGGTCCACGTCGCCGAGGCGCTCTCGTACAGGGTGGAGCGTGGGCAGGGGTAGCGACCGACAGCGCCGCGCGGCGACCGCCGTCTGGCTCGCCCGCGTCGCCTCCAACCGGCCGGGCGTGGTGCAGCGCGTCGTCAGGCGCTGCGGCTCACTCGACGCCGCGCTCGATGCGTCGCTGCCGGCGCTGCGGGCCTGTCTCGCCCCGAAGGCGACCGCACCGAGCGGCCCCGCCGCGGCTGCGCCGAGTGGCCGGGCGACGGCCGCGCCGAGCGGCCCGCTGGCGCCTGCGACGACGAGCCGTCGGGCAGCGACCGGCGAGACGCGCGGCCAGGCCGCAGAGGCGGCGCGGGAGGCTTCGCGCTTCGTCAGCGCCCTGTCGGCCTCGCTCGAGCCTCCCAAAGGCGCCTCTCACGACGGGTGGCTGCTCGTCACCTACGACGACGAGCTGTACCCGGCGCGCTTGCGCACGACGTTCGACCCGCCCCCGGCGCTCTTCGTCGCCGGTCACGAGGCCGAGCGACGGCTCGGTGCCCTGGCCGCGGCGCCGGCGGTCGCCGTCGTCGGCACGCGGGCGCCCTCGGCGTACGGTCGCGAGATGGCGCGCCTGATCGGCGGCGACCTCGCGCGTGCGGGAGTCGTCGTCGTCAGCGGCGTCGCGCTCGGCATCGACGTCTGCGCGCAGCTCGCGGCGCTCGAGGCCGCCGGCGACCCGGCGTTGGGCGTACCGCCGAGCGTGGGGGTCCTGGGCTGTGGCCTCGACATCGTGCACCCGCGCAGCAACGCGGCGGCCTTCCGGGCGCTGCGCGAGCGCGGTCTGCTCGTCACGGAGTTCTGGCCGGGCACGCCGCCGTCCGTGTGGCGCTTCCCGGCGCGCAACCGCGTCATCGCCGGGCTGAGTCAGGCGGTGGTCGTCGTCGAGGGCTCGCGCCGCAGCGGCTCGCGCATCACGGCCGGACTGGCCGTCGAGGCGAGCCGCGAGGTCTTCGCCGTCCCGGGGGAGGCCGGGCGGCGGCTGAGCGAGGCTCCGCACCATCTCCTCAAGCAGGGAGCGCACCTCTGCGAGGCCGCCGACGACGTGCTCGCCGTCCTGGGGCTCGAGCGCACCTACGAGGGCAGCAGGTGCGCCAGAGGCACTGAGAAGGCGGGTCCGGAGCTGCAGGCCGGGGAGCCGTCGGCGGCGAGCGATGCGGGGGCAGGGGCTGCAGGCGAGGCGGCGGCCCGGCGGAGCGCCGGCGTTGGTGGGGCCGATCTGGCCGCCGACGCGCGGGCGGTCCTCCGCGCCCTGGAGGATGCCCCCGGCACCGCCGAGGACCTGGCCGCACGAGCCGGGCTCGATGTCCGGGTCGTCACCGCGGCACTGAGTGCGCTCGAGGTCGAAGGCCTCGCCGAGTCCGCCCCCGGCGGCGTGTATCGTGGCACGCGCTGAGGGCACGGCGCGCGCGGTCCGGGTCCGGGGCGCGGCGCGGCAGGACT
>JALOLQ010000375.1 GCA_025455895.1 Solirubrobacteraceae bacterium | reverse complement strand
GCCTGGGGATCATGGGCTCCCGGATGGCCGTCCACCTCGCCCGGGCCGGCCACGACCTCGCCGTCTGGAACCGCACCGCGGCCACCGCGGAGGCGTGGGCCGCCGCGCACGGCGCCCGCGCGGCCGCCACGCCCGCCGCGGCGGCGGACGGGGCCGACGCCGTGATCTCGATCGTCGTCGACGGGCCGCAGGTCGAGGCCGTGCTGCTCGGTCCCGACGGGGCGGCGAGCACCGCGGCGCCCGGCGCGCTGCTGATCGACATGTCGACGATCGCCCCGGCGACCGCGCGCGCGATCGGCGCCGCGCTCGAGGCGCGCGGGCTGCGCTTCGTCGACGCGCCGGTCACCGGCTCCTCGCCGAAGGCCGAGGCCGGGACGCTCACGATCATGGCCGGCGCCGCCGCGGCCGACCTCGAGGCCGCCCGGCCGCTGCTCGAGGCGATGGGCGAGACGATCGTGCACGTCGGCGCCGTCGGCCAGGGGCAGATGTGCAAGGTGATCGGCAACAGTCTCGCCTCGGCCAACGCGGTCGCGCTCGGGCAGGCGCTGCTGGCATGCAAGGCGACCGGGGTCGACCTCGACGCGTTCGTGGCGGCGATGCGCGGCGGCTCGGGCGGCAGCACGATGCTCGAGCTGAAGGCCGGGCCGATGCGCGGGCACGACTACGCGACGCTGTTCAAGACCGCGCACATGCTCAAGGACGTCGACCACTGCCTGGAGGCCACGGGTGCCGCCGGCGTCCCGTTCCCGGCCGCCGCGCAGGCGCGCGAGGTGCTCGCGGGCGCCGTCGGGCGCGGCTTCGGGGACGAGGACTTCGCCGCGGTGATCGAGGTCCTCGAGGGGCTCGCGGGCCTGCGGCTCTGACGGACGGCCCGGACGCCGTCCGGCGGCGGCGGGCGGCCGCTCGGCGCGCGCAACCCGCCGTGCGTACGAGCGACGGATGGACGGAAGGTGCAGCGCATGTGCAGGTTTGCGCACGCAACGTGCGCAATTGCGCCGATCGCCGGGGAAACCCCGTCAGGAGCCGTACAAGACCCCCAGGACATGGCCCCCGAGACCCCCGGACAGCCCTCCCCCGCTCCCGCCGGCGCCGCGGTGATCTCCTTCGAGGATCGCCTGCGCAGCCGTCGCGAGGCGGTCGCCGCGGCGAGCCCGCGTGAGCAGCATGCGCTGCCCACCGGGCCGGTGCGCGCCCGGGTCGCCGCGGTCACCGACACCTGCTGGTGCTGCCGGCAGAAGGTGCGCGCGGTCGTCGGGATCCTCGTCGAGCCGCGGCACACCGCGGACGCCAGCGGCTTCCTCCCGCTCGAGTCCGTCGACGAGCGCCTGCTCGGCGCCGTCGACGAGCGCGTCCTCTCGCGGCGCGGCATCGGCGCCCTGCGCCACCGCGAGAGCCCCGGCGTCGAAGGCGGCTACATCGCCAACGGCTGCATCGAGTGCGACGCCCTGATCGGGCGCTTCCACCTCGAGGACCTCCTCACCGAGCACCGGATGGCCGGCGGCTCGTTCGGCCAGCTGGACGTCGGCATCGCGCTCGAGCTGGAGCTCGAGCCGGCCGAGCAGCGCCGCGGCATCACGGCCTTCGGCTGACCGCTCCGCCGGCCCTCGGCGATGTGTGACATCGCGCACACATGTACGCCGGATGCCGTCCGATCCGCGGCCAGACACCGTGTCCGGACCGCAAAATCGCGGGTTTTCGCGGATGCGGCGGCGAATTCGACCCCGGCAGCGCTCGTCGCGCCCTGAAAAAGTGCGGGATTTGCAGGGATGTTTTGGACTCCGGGGGGCCGTTTGACAGAATGGTCACATCCCGATGCACCGCGCGGTGAGGATGACCCGGGCGGCCAGGGATGTTCGTTGTCACCCCTCTGAGGCAGTACCGAATCCCCTATGCCAATTGCCCTGAAGGAATGGGCCGTCACCGTTCGCGCGCTCGCCGAAGGCGAGCAGCTCCTCACCCTGCGCAAGGGCGGGATCCGCGAAGAGCGCAAGCACTTCGAGCTCGAGCACGACCGGTTCTTCCTGTACCCCACATTCGACCACCAGCGCAACGACGTCGTGCGCGAGGCGCACATGCCGGAGCTGCGGCGCGCGCTCGAGGAGGGCGTCTGGCCCGACGGCGACCCGCCGACCCACGCGCTCACGCGCGACGGACGATCGACGACCCGCGGGTCGTCAACGATCTCTCCCCGTTCTACGTCTGGACGACCGACTACGCGGAGAAGCGCCTGGCCTGGAAGCCGCGGCACCCGTTGCACGTCGTGCTGCTGCGCACCTACCGGATCCCGCGCCCGGTGACCGTCCGCGTCCGCGGCGACTACGCCGGCTGCCGCTCGTGGCTCGAGATCGCCCGCGACCTGCCGTTCGAGGGCACGCCGGTGCTCGCGGACGACGAGTTCGGCCGCGTGCGCGAGGAGATCGAGTCGATCGTCAGCGGCCGGGTCCCGGCCCTCGCCTGACCCGGACGCCGTCCCCGCCCCGGCCGCCGTGCCGGGGCCGGGGCGCCGCACGACCACCGGCATGACCGCCGCCGACGAGGCGCTCCGCGGTGCGCGCCGCGTCCTCTGCCTGGGCATCGGCGGAGGCGGCGACGTCGTCGGCGCGCTCGCCGCCGCGGCCCACGCCGAGCAGCTCGGCGTCCCCGCCGAGGTCGGCGGCCTGACCTGGGAGCGCCGGCCGGTCGACCCGCTGCCCGGGCCGCGCGCCATCGCCGAGCTCGAGGACGCCGAGATGCTGCACCCGTTCGCCGCGCTGGCGGGCGCCGGCACGCGCGGTCCCGGCGGGTTCCACTTCGCGGAGAGCCGGATGGCCGGCGTCCTCGGCCGGCCCGTCGTGCTCATCGACCCCGGGGGCGGCCCCGGCGGCGTCGCCGGGGGGATCGCCGCCGCCGCCACGCGGCTGGGCTGCGACCTCGTCGTGCTGCTCGACGTGGGCGGCGACGTGCTGGCCCACGGCGACGAGCCCGGCCTGGCCAGCCCGCTCGCCGACGCCGTGCTGCTCGCCGCCGCCCCGCAGCTCGAGGCCGACGGCCTGGACACGCTCGGCGTCGTCTTCGGCGCCGGCTGCGACGGCGAGCTCACGCCCGCCGAGGTGCTCGAGCGCCTCGCCGAGGTGCGCGCCGCGGGCGGGGACCTGGGCACGAGCGCCTGCTCGCCGGCGACGCTCGAACAGCTCGAGGCGGCGCTGCCCCACGTGCCGACCGAGGCGAGCGCGATGGCCGTGCGCTGCGCCCGCGGTGATCGCGGCCGGGCCGAGATCCGCGGCGGGCGGCGGACCGTCGAGCTCACCGCCGACGGCGGGCACCTGCACTGGTTCGCCCCCACGGCGGCGCTGCGCTCCGCCGCGCGTCTGGCCGCCGCCGTGCGCGGCACCCGCGACCTCGAGGACGCGCACGCGATCCTCAGCGCCCGCGGCGTGCGCACCGAGCTCGCCTTCGAGCGGGA
>JALOLQ010000054.1 GCA_025455895.1 Solirubrobacteraceae bacterium | reverse complement strand
GTGCCGAGGTCGACGGTGATCGCGTCGCAGCTGTCCGTGACGTCCACCGCGCGCAGCGAGCCGAGCCGGTCGGCGCGCCGCGCGGAGCCGACCTTCGGAATCGCCGACGCCGGGAACTTCGCGTTCTTGCCGAGCTTCAGCACGGCGTTCGGCCGCGGCTTGGAGACGGCCGAGCGCAGCGCGTCGCGCGCCGCGTCGGCGGCGCCGGTGAACGAGGCCGTCAGCGCGAGGCACGAGACGGCGAGCGCCGCCACGGCGGCGTGGCGGCGGACGGCCTGGAGGATGCGGCGGGTCACGGTCTGCTCCTGGTGGATCGGGCTCGGTGGTGGTCGTCGTAGCTCACGCGGGTCAGGGCGAGGTGCGGGTCGCGGCGCCGGCCGCCGCGGAAGATCGAGACGCCGGCCAGCGCGGCGAGCAGCGCCATCCCCAGGAGGAACGGCTCCAGGGGGAGGTGCTCCTCCGCGCGGTAGACGACCGCCGCGGAGGACTGCTCGGGCGCCGCCTCCTCCTCGCGCTCCTGTTCCTGCACGCGCACCGTCGCGCCGCCCGGCGGGATCGGGTTGGCGAAGAACGTCGCCGGCGGGGGCGGCGGGGTGGCCGGCGGGCTCGCGTTGTCCGCCGGCGGCGCATCGGTGAACGGCGCGAAGAACGGCAGCTCGGCGGGCGGGCGCGGGGTCGGGCGCTCGGGGCGCTCCGGGCGCTCGGCGGGCGCCGGCGGGGGCGGCGGCGGAACGAGCGCGGGCAGCACGCTCGGCGGCGCGCTCGCCGGCGGCGGCGGCGCGGCGGCCGCGGGCGGCGCCTGGGCGACGCGCCGGATCCGCGACGGGTCGAGCGGGCGCGTTCCGCACGGGCGCTGGACGCTGCCCGGGAGCACCTGGATCGTCTGGGTGAGCGCCCGCCCGCCGGCGGCGATCGTGACCTCCGCGCTGCCGGCGTTGAACGGGCAGACCAGGCCGGAGGCGGCGTCGCTGATCACCTTGTCGTCCGCCCCGAGCAGCGGCTTGCGCAGGTTCGCCGACGCGGGGTCCTGGCGGACGAAGTCGAGCACGTCGGGCGCCGAGGAGGCGAACGTGTACTCGGGCTGGATCTTCGAGGCGCAGCCCGCGATCCGGCAGGGATCGGCCGGGAACGCGGTGTACGGGTCCGCGCCGGCCGGGTTCGGGACGCCGTCGCCGGACACCTGGCCCCAGCGGTCCCCCCCGGCCGGCCGCCGACCGAGGCCCTGGAAGAGGGACGGGCGGCTGCGGCGCAGCAGGGTGCCGTCGAGCGGCTGCAGCGCGAGGTCGTCGAGCACGGGGATCAGCCGCACGCTCACCGGAGCGCGGTTCGTCTGCGGATCGCGCGCCGAGGCCGCGACCTCGAGCAGCAGGATCCCGCCGTCGCCGAAGAGCGCATCGGGCAGGCCGACGCTCGCCGCGTCGGCGATCGACGAGCGGTAGCCGAGCGAGCCGGTCCCGAACGCGGGGATCGTGTCCTGCGCGCCGGCGGGGATCCGCGAGGCGCGGTTCTCCTCCGGGCGGTCGAAGAGGTAGGCGGAGGCGCCCTCGGCCACGAGCAGCGCGGCGATCCGGTCGCCGTCGCTCGCGACGTTCAGCGGCGGGACGGCCCGCGTGTTGAGGTCGCGGCTGCCGACGACGATCGCCGGCACCTGCCGCGAGCGCGCATCGCGCAGCACGGCCTCGAGCCACGGCTCCTGCGGCTCGGCGGGGTTCTGGTGCGGGTCGGCGGCGGCCAGCGAGCCGGCGCTGTTGTCGATCACGACCACGCGCACGGTGCCCGAGCCGGTCGCCGCGTCGAAGGCGTAGTGGGTGCGCGCGCCGGGCCCGGCGGACGCGCCGATCGCGACCGGGGCGATCCCGGGCGCCGCGACGGTGCCGAACGGCGCCGGGGCACGGGCGAACGCCGCGCTGAAGGCGCCCGCGCCCGTGGCGCCGAGGTCGCCGGCCGAGGGGGCGGTGAAGACGGGCAGGCGCTCGCGCGAGCCGAGCAGCGCCGCGGCGCGGGCCTGCTCGGCCGGGTCGCCCTCGGCGCCGGATCCGGGGCGGGTGCGCCCGCCCGTGTAGAGGAAGGCGGCCGGGCCGTCCCGGCGGGCGGCGAGACCCGCGGCGAGGTCGAGCGCCGCCGAGAGCATGCGGTCCGGCGCGATGCCCTGGTTGGCGAGGTCCGCGCAGGCCGCCTCGCACTGCGCGTGGCCGCCGACGGCGAACCGCACGACGCCCGGCGTGAGCGGGACCGCCGCACCGCCGGCGCCGGCGGGAGCCGCGGGCTCGCCCGCCGGCTCGTAGCGCAGCACCGCCGCGGTCCGCACGCGCTCGCGTACGCTCCGCGCGGAGCCGCCGGCGCCCGAGGATCCCCGGCCGGCGGCGTCGGCCGTGCCGCTCCAGCCGCCGACCGCCCAGCCGCCGCCGCCGGGGCCCAGGGCGAAGGCGAGCACCGGATCGGTCTTCGCCGGGCGATCGGCCCCCGATCCGGCGAACGCCGAGCGCGTCTCGTCGCGCCAGCCGTGCTCGGTCTGCGCGAGCACGTAGCCGTCACCGGGCAGGCCGAACGGCGGGATCAGCGGCGCCGGCAGGTCCGGGTCCACCTCGAGCGGCGGGTCGGGCGTCGGGTACTGGAGCTGCGGCACGCTGGAGATCACGGCGCGGACGGCCTCGCCGGCGCGCACCGCCGCGACGGCGATCGCCGTCTGCCCGAGCGGGGGCTGCGGCGCGAACCGCCACGGCGCCCCGGCGCGATCGCGCAGCAGCACGAGGTTGCGCCCGCCGATCACCGCGCCGCCGTCGCGCAGCCCGGCGGCCGACAGGACGACGGGGGTCACCCCGGGCAGGCCGCGCAGCAGCGCGGCGAGCTGCTCGTCCTCGCGCCAGCCGCTCCCGCGATTGACGAGCACGCCGCGGTCGCTCACGGCGATCGCCTCGGCGCCCGCGAAGGCGACGGCGGTGAAGTTCGCGCTGCGGTACGCCTCGGGCAGGTCCTGCGGGGTCCAGGTCTTGTCGTACCCGAGGATCAGGCCGCCCTTGCCGACGGCGTACCCGCGCTGCGGGTCGGCGGGATCGAAGGCAACCCCGAGCAGGTTCCCCTCGAAGCCGACCGGCGTGGCGGGGTCGCGCTCCCAGAGACCGGTGTCCGCCCGCCAGAGCCAGAGCGCGCCGAGGTCTCCGACGGCGTGGGCGCGGCCGGCCTCCGGCCAGGCCACGCCGCGCAGCGTGGCGCTGACCACGCCGCCGTTGGCGTTCAGCAGGAACTCGCGCACCCAGCCCTGGGCGGGCACGAACCGCGCGACCGCGCCGCCCGCGCCCACCGCGAGCGCCTGCGCGTCCGGCGCGCCCGGCACCGCGCCGGGGGCGCCCGCCACGGCGGCGAGCGGCGCGCGCAGCGAGACCGGCCAGGCGCGCAGGCGCCGCGGCTGGCTGGGCGCCCCGATCTCGACCGGGCCCTCGAGCCAGCCGCGATCGGGGGCCGCGAACGCGCCGCTGGCCCGGAAGTTGCCCCCGCCGCCCGGGTGACGGACGAACGCGTCGCCCTCGAGGCGCAGCCAGGTGCCGCGGTTGGACTCCCCCTGCGCCCCGGGCCGCAGCGGATTCGTGATCACGCGCGAGCCCGCGCCGTCGCCCGGCCAGGCGAAGCTGCGGTAGCCGTCGGTCGTCGAGAACGCGGCCCCGAGCGGATGCGCGCACAGCCCGCCGACGTCGCACCAGCCCGTGACCCGCTCGGCGAGCGGCGCGTCCGGGCGGATGAAGAGCGTCGCGTCGAGCGTCACGCCCTCGCGGCGCAGGCGCAGGTCGACCCAGACCCCGTCGGCGGTGGCGGTGATCGTCTGCGCCGCGCCGCCGAGCAGCTGCGGGTCGTCGATCCCGGCCGATGCGGCCGCGGCGGCGTCGGTGAACGGGCCGGCCGGCAGCTCGAGCTCGTCCCAGCGCGGCGCCGGGCCGTCCACGCGCCGGAAGAGCCGCAGCGGCCGTCCCGGCGACGCCGCGGCGATCCACGCGTCCTGCGGCGAGGCGGCCGCGATGCCTGCCACGCGCAGCTCGCGCTCGGCGGGATCGAGCGTCAGCGGCTCGCGCGACCAGGCCGACGCGTCCTCGCCGCCGTCGTTCACGAGCACCGCGCCCTCGACGGGGCGACCGACGGGGACGGCGAGCACGAGCGCCCGCTCGCCGGCGTCGGCGACCGCGACGTTCACGCGGCCGGCGCCGCGGTCGGCGGCGAGGGCCTCGGCCTGATCTTCCGGCGCCGGGGCCCCGGCCGGCAGCAGAACGTCCGCCGGCGGCGCGGGGAGCTCGCGCAGCGGACCCCCGGGCAGGCGGCGCAGCACCACGAGCTGGCGCTCGGGCGGCCGGGTGCCGTCCTGCCCGACGAGCACCGCGGCGCCGCGCGGACTCATGCGCGCGGAGCGGACGTTCGGCGCCGGGCCGCGGTACGGCGCGCCGTCGGCGTCGCGCGGCGTCTGGACGACCTGCCAGCCGGTGGCGGCGGTGTGCCGCAGGAGCGCGAGCTGCTGCGGGACCGAGGCGCCGGTCGCCGGGCCGAACTCGAGCGCCGCGCCGCCCGCCAGCGGCGGCGGCGTGTCGAGCGGCAGGCGCCGGTAGGCCCAGGTCGAGCCCGCCTCCGGCCCGGCCGTGACCGCCCCGAAGATCCGGGTCTCGGCGTCGGCGACCCCGAGCTCGGGGAGCGCGCCCGCGGCGAGCGGATCGGCCGTGCGGCCCGCGGGAGCGGTCAGCAGCGCGGCGACGAGCGCGCCGGCCAGCGCGATCGCCAACGCGGTGCCGGCGAGGATCGAGCGCAGGCTCACGGCCGCTCCAGGACCGCGGTGGCGACGGCGTCACCGGTGGTCACGGCGTCGCCGCCGGTGGTCACGCTGTCGTCGCCGGCGCCGCGGTCGGCGCCCGGCTCGACGACGCGGAAGGCGAGCCGCGTCGGCCAGCGCTTGCGGTCGAGCCGCAGCCGGACCGCGCGCCGGCCGGGCTTCAGCAGGCGGTTCGAGCTGCGCGCCACGACGCGGCCTGCGCGCCGCCCGACGAGCTGCACCCGCGCGCGGCGCGTGAGCCGGAAGGAGACGGTGAGCGTCGTCCCGCGCAGGTTCGAGCGCACGCGCGTGAGCAGCGGCTTCGCGCGGCGGGTCACCGTCGGCGCGGGGGCCGGCTGCTCGATCTCGACGGCGGGCGGCGCGAGCAGCAGCGAATCGTCGATCGGCGGCGTGTCCGGCACGAACTGCGCCGCCGCCTCGTTCGGGCGGAAGGTGATCGGCGACGCGAACGCCGGGTCGCGGTCGATCGGCTTGGGCGAGCCGTCCGAGAGGTGGAAGAGCCAGCCCCCGACCGTCGCGAGCCAGCATTCCTCGGCTCCGGTGCAGGCGATGCGCGAGGCGGCGCCCCGGCCCGAGCCCGCCAGCGGCAGGCGCACGAGCTCGACCGCACCGGTCGTCCCGTCGATCCGGGCGATCCTCGCGCGGACGTTCGTGCTGCGCCGCTCGGCGAACGGCTGCACCGCCACCCAGGCGTCCCGGGTCCCGGGGATCGCGGCGACGTCGACGAGCCGGTCCGTGGGCCCGAACGTCCCGTCCGGCGCGATCAGCGGCAGCTCGCGGAACGTGCTGTCGCCGCGGTCGCGGACGACCGCGATCGGCGGGCGCGGGACGCTGCCGTCGAGCGGCGCGCCGAGTCCGGAGGCGGCGCCGCCGCCGACCGCCCAGAGCCGCTGCTCGTTGGCGTCGAGCGCCAGCAGCTCGGTCCCGTCGGAGGGCACGCCGTCGATCGGCGCGGGCTCGAACGGATCGCTCGCGAACCCCGTCCCGTCGAGGCGGTGCAGCAGGCGCGGGACGCTCTCGGCGTCGCGGTCCTCGGCGTCGGTGCGCTGCTCGGGGCCGGGGCCCACGAGCACGCTCTCGAAGAGGTCGGTGCCGAACGGCTCGAGGTCGGTGATCGCGCGGCCCTGCGGGCCGTAGGACGTCGTCAGCCCCGTCCCGTCCCAGCGCAGCCGGAAGGCGCCGGTGCGCGCGCCCGACGGATCGCGCGCCTGCGGCCCGCCGAACCAGCAGTCGGTCGCCGAGCGGCAGGTGGCCGCGTTCATCGGCTGGTAGGGATCCGCGGACTGGGGCAGCGTCCCGTACGAGGCGATGACCTGGCCGTCCTTGAACCGGCAGAGCGTGGTCCCGTTGCCCAGGCGCGGGCGGCTCGGCGCGCTGACCGTCCAGAACTCGGTCGGCCCCGCCCAGGCGATCCGGATCGTGTCGGCGCTCCCGCCGCACACGACCGAGAGCCGCCGCCAGCCGGCGCCGTCATAGACGAGCAGGCCCCGGGGGACGAGCGCGTTGCCCTCCACCGCCAGCAGGCCGCGATTCGGCGCCCAGAACTGCAGGTCGCCCGGAGCGCCGAGCGGCACCTTGAACGGCGCGCCCTCCGGCGGCGGCGGCTGCTCCAGGCGCCAGACGGCCTGCGCACCGGCCGCCGGCGCCGAGACGGCGGCGACGAGCACGGCGACCGCCAGCGCCGCCCCGAGGAGCGCGGTGCGCGGGCGCTCAGCGATGCTCGCCCGGCGGCACATCCGTGGCACGCGCGTCGGAGGCGCCGTCGCGCCCGGGCTCGACGAGCGGCAGGTCGCCGGGCACCGGGATCGGGACGACCGGCGAGAGCAGCGCCTCGAGCGCCACGCCCGAGAGCGTCTCGTGCTCGAGCAGCGCCTCGGCGGTCTCGACGACGGTGGACCAGTTGCGCTCGAGCACGAGCGACGCGTGGGCGATCGCCTCGCCGACCGCGCGCTCGACCTCGCGGTCGATGAGGTTCAGCGTGTCCGGCCCGACCGAGCCGAGCTCCTGGAGCGACGCGCCGAGGAAGACCTCGCCCTGGCGCTCGCCGATCGTCACCGGGCCGAGCTCGTCGGACATGCCGAACGAGGTGACCATGCTGCGCGCGAGCGACGTGGCCGCGTAGAGGTCGTCGTGCACGCCGGTCGAGAGCACGCCGAACTCGAGCTTCTCGCCCGCGGCGCCGGCGAGCACGGCCACGAGCTGGCGGCGCAGGTCCTGCTCCTGCTGGATCAGCTGGTCGCGGTCGGTGAGCATGTGCGCGGCGGTGCCGAGCTGGCGCCCGCGCGCGACGATCGAGAGCTTCTGCGCCGAGACCGCCTGGCCGACCGAGCGGGCCGCCACGGCATGCGCGGCCTCGTGCACGGCGATCACCCAGCGCTCGTCGGGCGTGAGGATGTGCGTCTTCTTGGCGGGCCCGGCGACGACGCGGTCGATCGCCTCCTCGAGGGTCGGCTGGTCGATCTCCTCGCGGCCCTCGCGCACGGTGAGCAGCGCGGCCTCGTTGATGACGTTGGCCAGCTCGGCGCCGGAGAACCCGGGCGTGAGCTTCGCGATCTCCCGCAGGTCGGCATCGCGGTCGAGCGGCTTGCCCTTGCCGTGCAGCGAGAGGATCTCGTAGCGACCGTGGACGTCGGGCACGTCGACGGTGACCTGGCGGTCGAAGCGCCCGGGCCGCAGCAGCGCGGGGTCGAGGATGTCCGGCCGGTTCGTCGCGCCCATCACGACGATGCCGGCGTCACCGCCGAAGCCGTCCATCTCGACGAGGATCTGGTTCAGCGTCTGCTCGCGCTCGTCGTTGCCCTGGCCGATGCCCGCGCCGCGCTTGCGGCCGGCGGCGTCGAGCTCGTCGATGAAGATGATCGCCGGAGCGACCTTGCGCGCCTGCCCGAAGAGGTCGCGCACGCGCGCGGCGCCGACGCCGACCAGCGACTCGACGAAGTCCGAACCCGACATCGAGAAGAAGGTCGCGTCGGCCTCCCCGGCGACCGCGCGGGCGATCAGCGTCTTGCCGGTGCCGGGCGGGCCGACGAGCAGGACGCCCTTGGGCGCGCTCGCCCCCATGCTCGAGTACTTCGACGGGTCCGCGAGGTAGTCGCGGATCTCCTTGAGCTCGGCGAGCGCGTCCGGGTTGCCGGCGACGTTCGCGAACGTCACCCCGCCGTTGTCGCCCTTCTTGCGCCGGCGCCCGGTGAACTTCGAGAA
>JALOLQ010000374.1 GCA_025455895.1 Solirubrobacteraceae bacterium | reverse complement strand
GCGGCGCGCCGCCTCGTGCATGGACACGGAGCGGTCGGCGTACTCGACGCCGTACTTCTCCAGGATCTTGAAGCCCTCTTCCTCCCAGGCGCCCGGGATCCGGAAGATCGCGATCTTCTCGGCCGGGTCGTAGCCGAGCTCGAGGCACGCCTTCACGACGCCGCGGGCGACGATGTCCACCCGCGTGTTCGAGACGATCGACATCATCACCGCGATCTTGTCGACGCCCGGCTTCTGGAGCACGAGCTTCGCCAGGCCGCAGGCCTTGGCCACCGACGGATTGCCGCCGATCTCGCAGTAGTTGGCGGGCTCGCCGCCGTGCGCGCGGACCGCGTCGAAGAGCGTGAGCGAGCCGCCGCCGGCGCCGATCACGAGGCCGAGGTTGCCGTCGAACTCGGTGACGTTGCCCGCGACGCCGCGGTGGTCCTGGGCGTCGACCGCCTCGCCGGCGATCTCGAACTCGGTCGGCTCGCGCGCCTCGCGCGTCTCCTCGTCGCCGACGCCGAGGTCCTTCAGCAGCGCCTTGTGACGGCCGCGGGCCTCGTTCTCCATGTCCATGTGCGCGTCGAGCGCGACGAACGAGCCGTCCTTGAGCTTGCCGAGCGGGTTGATCTCGGCGAGCGTCATGTCGTTCTCGACGAACAGCCGCGCCAGGCGCGTGACGATCGGGACGAGCCGGTTGAGGTCCGAGCCGGTGACGCCGGTGGAGGCGATGACCTCCTTGGCCTCGAAGTCGCTGAACGGGATCAGGTTCGAGAAGTGCCGGCGGCCGACCTTGTCGGGCTGCTCCTCGGCGACCTGCTCGATGTCGATGCCGCCGACCGGCGAGAAGATGATCACCGGCTTCTTCGCCGTGCCGTCCCAGACGACGCCGGCGTAGAACTCCTGGTCGATGTCCGCCTTGGGATCGACCAGGATGCCGCGCGGCATGTGGCCGTTGATCTCGAGCTGGAGGACGTCGCGGGCGTGCGCCTCGGCCTCCTCGGGGGTGTCGGCGAACTGCACGCCGCCGGCCTTCATCCGGCCGCCGGACAGCACCTGGGACTTGATCACCGTCGGGCCGCCGATGCGCGCGGCGATCTCCTTGGCCTCCTGCGCGTCGCGCGTGAAGCCGTAGTCGGTGACCGGGATGCCGGCGCGCTTGACGATCTCGCGCGCCTCGTACTCGTAGAACCTCATCGGACCTCGCCTGCTGGGGGAGACACGGGGCGGCGCGGAACCCTAGGGGAAACGGGGGCGTGGGCGTCGTGCGGGTCAGTTGTATGGGTATATGGGAGATGTAGTATGGGCAGCCGTATGAAGACGACGATCGAGATCAGCGACGCGTTGCTGGAAGCCGCGAAGGAGCGGGCGCGGGAGGAGGGCACGACGCTGCGGGCGGTGGTGGAGCGCGGGCTCCGGGAGGTGCTGTACGAGGCGCCCGAGCGGCCGGCGCCGCGTGCACCGCTGACCGGCAGGCTCGACCCGCTCGTCGATCTGCGCGACTGGCGGGCGGTCGAGGACATCATCTACGAGCCACGGCACCGCTACGACCGGTGATCGCGGTCGACACCAACCTGCTCGTCTACGCCTACGACGAGGGAGCCGAGGAGCACGGACGTGCGCTCGTCGCCCTCGAGCGGCTGACCGATGCCGGCACTCCCTGGGGAGTGCCCTGGACCGTCGCCGCCGAGTTCCTGAGCGTGGTCACCAACGAGCGGATCGTGGGGCGGCCGCTGCCGATCGCGCGAGCGCTGGACGCGCTCGACGTCTGGCTCCGTCGCCTGGCCGCGGTTCCGCGACCTGCTGCTCGGCGCGAATGCACGCGGACCCTTCGTCCACGACGCGCGCATCGCCGCCGCGTGCCTGGCCAACGGCGTGAGCGAGTTCTGGACGGCCGACCGGGATTACGGCCGGTTCCCGGGCCTGCGCGTGGTGAACCCGCTGGTGGGGTGACGCGGCTTCGTTCAGCGCAGGACGATCGCGCGGCGGGACTCGGCGGCCCTGATCTGGGCGGCGTCGTCGGCGGTGAGGATCGCGGAGGCCCGGATGCGTCCCGCGCGGCGCAGCGCGCGCCGAGCCGGTGCGCTGAGCGCGACGACGATCCGGAAGCTGCCCGGGCCCGATCGCGACCCCGGGCGGAAGCCGACCGGGACGCCGGCCGGCACCACGAACGCGCCGAGCTTGACTCGCCGGGCCTCGGAGGCGGGCACGAGGATCGTCACGCCCGCCTGGCACGCACGCGAGCAGAAGACCTCGACGACGAGCGCGCCGGGGGCGCGGCGGGCGCTCCGGATCCGCGCCTTCAGCGGGGCCAGCCCCTCGCGGCGCTCACAGCCCCGCAGGTCGAAGACGCTGTCGAGCGCGTCCGCGACGACCTCGTCGCCGCCCGGCCCGCAGCGCAGCACGTCGCCCTCGCCGTCACGGGCGAGCAGCCGGTCGCCGCCGAAGGCGGGTGCGATCGGCGTGCCGAAGTCGTCGACCTGGCCGGTGAGGATGCTGTCGCCCTGCAGGTCGTCGCGGCCCGGTCCGCCGTCGAGCACGTCGTCGCCGCCCTCGCCGCGCAGCTCGTCGTCGCCAGGACCGCCGAGCAGCGTGTCGGCGGTGCGCGAGCCGCGCAGGTCGTCGTTCCCCGGGCCGCCGTCGATCCTCAGCGGCGGCGTGGGCGTCGCGGGCGCCCTCTCCCCGTTGTCGAGCGAGATGAACCGATCGTTGCCCCCGCCGAGCGCGACCTCGACCCGGGCGGCGGGCTCGCCGCAGCGGGCGACCGTGGTGCCGCGCCCGGCCGAGCAGCCCGGTCCGAGCGTCACGCCGCCGAGGTCCTCCACGACCGCGCCGCCCTCCTCGGCGATCAGCCGGACGTCGTTCACCTCGTCACCACCGGAGACCGTCACCGTGTCGCCGCTGCGGGAGACCGTGGTCAGCGCGAGCGCGGGCGCCGGCAGGGCGGCGAGCAGCACCGCCGACAGGCAGATCGTCTGGACCGGACGTCGCATCCGGCCATCGTGCCACACCCGCAGCCGGGTCAGCGCACGACGCGCTGGACCACCCGCTCAGCGCCGCAGCACGACGCGCCGCTGCGCGGAGGCCTCGGCGCCCGCCGCGCTGCGGCAGACGAGCACGAGTTGCGCCGGGACGGACCTCGCGCGCCGCAGCTTCGCGCGCGCGCTCCGGTTGAGCTTCAGTGTCGCCGCGAACGTGCCGGGCTCGGGCACCTGGTCGACGGCCCGCCCGATCACCGTGTCCTTCGTACCGAGCTTCAGGCGGCGCGCGTCCCTGCGGACGACGACCAGGCCCACCGTCGCCGTACAGGCCGCCGAGAACGTGACCCGGAAGCTCAGCGCCCGGCCACGGAGGGCCGCGCCGAGCTTCAGCGGCTTCGGGGCTCCGAGCGCGACCGTCAACGCGCCGCCACCGCCGCCACTCGGGGCGCCGCCCCCCGGTGCCGGGCCGGGCGATGCGCCGCCGACGTCGCGCGACTCGCAGTCGCCGAGGACGTCGAAGGTGTCGTTCGCGTCGGCGATCGCCGTGTCCGCGCCGAAGCTGCACGACAGCGCGTCGATCTCGCCGTCGCGGGCCCTCAGGGTGTCGTTGCCGTAGTTGAAGCCGGAGAACTCCCCGTCGCCGAACAGGCTGTCGACACCCGGACCGCCCGTGATCGTGTCGTCGCCGCTGGACCCGGTGAGGCGGTCGTTGCCCGGACCGCCGTCGATGGCGTCGTTGCCGCCGATGCCGATCAGCGTGTCGTTCCCGTCGCCGCCGGTCAGCTGGTCGTCCAGCTCACCGCTGCGGATCGTGTCGTTGCCGGCGCCCGCGTCGACGATCTGGCGCGGGAAGTCGGTGCGCGAGTTGCTCAGCGTCCAGCGGTCGTCGCCGCCGCCGAGCGCCGCCTGGATCACCCAGTTGGGGTTCGGCGTGCCGCAGTTGACGGTGTCTGGGTACGGCGGCCCCTCGACGATGCAGCCGCCGCCCGCGGTGATCGTGTCCGTCGACGAGACGAACCGGACCTGGTTGGGATCGCCCGAGCTCTGGTACTCGATCGTGTTCGCCCCGTCGTCGCCGGTGACGGTGATCGTCGTGCCGCTGCTCGTGATCGTGATCGCCGCCGCCGCC
>JALOLQ010000373.1 GCA_025455895.1 Solirubrobacteraceae bacterium | reverse complement strand
TCGCCGCGATCATCCGCGGGCTGCTGCCGTCCCCGCACCGGGACGTCTTCCTGCTCGGCGCCGCGGCGTTCATCATCGAGACCGCCGTCCAGGCGTGGTTCTGGGCCGGGATGGCGCTGAACCCCGCCTCGCTCGATCCGCAGACGGCCCGGCTCGCGCTCAGCATCGTGAGCTTCTGGGGGCCGATCCTCACCGGCGCGACGATGGCGATGATCGGCGCGGTCACCGCACTCGGGCTGCGCTCGGACCCCGCGATCCCGCGCTGGCTCACGGTCCTCGGCGCGATCGCCTTCCTCCAGCAGGCGATCGAGACGATCACCGTCTTCGGCACGAGCGGCTTCATCGCGCCCGGCGGCACGATGAACGTCGTGCTCGGCGCCGGCGTCACGTTCATCTGGCTCATCGGCCTCGTCGTGTGGGCGGCGCGCGAATTGCGGACAACCGCCATGGACTAGGGTCGCGCACCCATGCGCCGCCCGAACCTCCTCGTCATCGTCACCGATCAGCAGCGCGCGCCGATGCACTGGCCGCAGGAGCCGGGCTCTCGTTCACGAACGCCTGCACCGCGACGGCGATGTGCTCGCCGAGCCGCGCGAGCTTCCTCACCGGCACGCATCCCTCGCGCCACGGCGTCTCGCTGACGCTCACCGAGGGCGATCTCTACCCCGACCCGCGCAACCTCCCGTCCACCCTGCGCGAGATCGGCGGCCTGGCGGCGAGCGGCGAGGCGCCGCGGGCGACGCTCGCCAAGGCGTTCGGGCGCGGGCTGCTGCGGCTCGGGCCCAAGGGCGGCGGCGAGCCGGAGCTGCCGGCCGGGATCCCGACGCTCGGCTCGCGGCTGATCGAGGCGGGCTACACCGTCGCCTACAAGGGCAAGTGGCACCTGACGATGCCGCTCGGCGGCCACGGGAACTGGGGCCCGGCGGACACCGAGCGGCTCGAGCGCGAGTTCGGGTTCCCCGGCTGGGAGCCGCCCGACGCCGGCGAGAACACCGACCCGGAGGGCTTCGGCGGCGGCTCGGCGGGCGCCTCGGGCGAGGGCTTCGACGAGGACTACACGCGCCAGGCCGAGCGCTTCCTCGCCGCGGCCGACCTGCCGGAGCCGTTCTGCCTGATCGTCTCGCTGGTCAACCCGCACGACGTGCTCGGCTACCCGGGCTCCTACCGCACCGGCGGCTACGCGCGCGAGCCGTTCGCCGACCTGCCGGTCGACCTGCCGCCGACGGTCGACGAGGACCTGCGCGACAAGCCGACCGCGCACGCCATGCTGAAGGTCGGTCAGGCCTCCTACCTGGGCGCGATGCGCTCGCGCGCCGAGCAGCTCGACTACGTGCGCTTCTACGCGTACCTGCACGGCCTCGTCGATCAGAAGATCGGACGGCTGCTGACCGCGCTCGGCGACGCGGATGACCCGGCGTCGCTGCGCTCGCGCACCGTCGTGGCGCGGTTCTCCGACCACGGCGAGATGGGGCTCTCGCACGGCGGCCTGCGCCAGAAGATGTTCAACGCCTACGAGGAGACGATCCGGGTGCCGCTGATCGTCTCCAACCCGCTGCTCTTCCCGCGCGGCGCGCAGACGCCGGCCGCGACGTCGCTGATCGACGTCGTGCCGACGCTGCTCGACCTCGCCGGCGCCCCGCTCGACGGGACGATCGACGGCAGGAGCCTCACCGGCGTCCTCGCGACGCACGCCGCCCCCGAGCCCGAGGCGGTCCGCGCGAGCGCGACCGACTTCGCCGGCGTGGCGAACGCCGAGCCGACCACCGGCGTGCGCGAGCACACGCTCTTCACCTTCGACGACCACCAGGCCGCCACGGCGATGCAGGACACCGTCCCGCAGCCGAACCGGATCCGCGCGATCCGCGGCGAGCGCTGGAAGTACGCCGCCTACGTCGACCCCAGCGGCGGGCACGCGCCCGAGTACGAGCTCTACGACCTCGAGGCCGATCCGGACGAGGCGCTCACGCTCGCCGAGAAGCGTGGCGGGCGCGGGCGCACGGCCGCCGCCCGGGCCGTGCTCCCCGACCTGCACGAGGCGCTCGCCGAGACCTGCGCCGCCGCGGGCTACGAGCCGCCGCCGGCGCCGCGCTGATCAGCGCCGCGGCTTGGCCTTCCTCGCAGCGCAGGTGCGGTAGGTGCGCGTGCCGGTGATGGTCCGCCCGTCGGCCAGCCTGACCCGCACACTCACGGTGACCCGCCCCTTGGGCAGGCCGCGCAGGTCGACCGGCACGCCGAACCGCGCCCGCTTGACCGTCCGGACCCGCTTGCCGTTGACCCGTACCTCGGCCGAGGTCACCCCGACCCCCTTCGGCACGCGCAGGCGGATCCGCAGCGACCGCCGGCTGACGCACTTCTTCGCCGAGGGCAGCGTGACGAGCGAGCCGAACGCGACGGCGGATGGCTTCGCGGACGGTGCAGGCGGCGCGGGCGGAGGCGGGCCGGCGGGCGCGGGCGGCTGCGGCGTGACGGTCAGGTTGACGGTGGCGGGGGCGGAGGTGCCCGCGGCATTGGACCCGGTGAACGTGAACGCGTCGGCGCCTCCCGGGCCGGGGCTCGCCGTGAACGGCACGCGTCCCAGCACCTGGTCGATCGGCCCGAGCGCACCCAGCGCCGGGCCCGTCCCGATCGCGCGCGTGTCGACCGTCCCGCTGCACGGCAGATCCACCGTCACCACCGAACCCGCCGTCGCCGCGGCCGCCGACGAGGTACACGTCGGCGGAACCACGCCCTTCGCGACGAAGATGCCGTTCGGGGACAACCAGCCGAGCGCCACGTCTCCGTGCGCACCGACGGCGAGGACCGGTTCGTTGGACGGCTGGTCGGCGTCCGAGGCGACGTCGACCGCGGCCCCCCACGGTCCGGTGGCGCCGGCATGCGCCGCCT
>JALOLQ010000372.1 GCA_025455895.1 Solirubrobacteraceae bacterium | reverse complement strand
GATCCCGACGGGATGGCCGCCCAGTCCTATCGCGACCTGGCCAAGGAGGTTCTCGCCCATGAGCAGCGGTAAGCGCGAGCGCGCGAGCATGCGCGAGGGCCCCCTCGCGGAGCTCTTCCGCAAGACCGAGCAGGCCGAGCCGCAGCCCCAGGCCGCGACGCCGCCCGCGCCCACGCCGGAGCCGGCCGCGCCGGCCGAGCCCGCGCGCGACTACCCGCACCCGTCGCTCGGCGCGCCCGAGCCCCCGGCCGAGCCGGGGCGCCAGGTCCCCACGCCGCAGGAGCGCCTGCGCAGCGCGTTCTCCTCCGACCTCCCCGAGAACATCCTCGACGCCGCGCCCGCCCCGGCGACGCCGGCCGCCGCGCGCGTGACGCCGCCGGCCCCGCCGCCGCGCGAGCCCGCGCCGGCCTACGAGGAGAACCCGTGGTCGGCGACGAGCCGTCCCGGCAACCCCGTGATCCGGGTCGTCGGGGTCGGCGGCGCCGGCGTGAACGCCGTCAACCGCATGGTCGACGCCGGCGTCGCGGGCGTCGAGTTCCTGGCCGTCAACACCGACATGCAGTCGCTGCAGCAGTCGGACGCCGACGTCACGATCCACATCGGCGAGGCGCTCACCCGCGGCCTCGGCGCCGGCGCGAACCCCGAGCTGGGGCGCGCGGCCGCGATGGAGGACTACGACCGCATCAAGCACCTGCTCAAGGGCTCGGACATGGTGTTCATCACCGCCGGGGCCGGGGGCGGGACCGGCACGGGTGCCGCGCCGATCGTCGCGCGGATCGCGCAGGAGATCGGGGCGCTCACCGTCGGGATCGTCACGAAGCCGTTCGGCTTCGAGGGCACCCGCCGCGCGTCGGCCGCCGAGGTCGGCATCAGCGCGCTGGCCGACGAGGTCGACACGCTGATCGTCGTCCCCAACAACCGGCTGCTCCAGGTGCTCGACCAGCGCACCTCGATGGTCGAGGCGTTCCGCGTCGCCGACGACGTGCTGCGCCAGGGCGTGCAGGGCGTCTCGGACCTCGTCACGCTGCCGGGGATCATCAACCTCGACTTCGCCGACGTGCGCACGATCATGAGCGAGGCGGGCAACGCCCTGCTCGGGATCGGCATGGGCGCCGGCGAGAACCGCGCGCTCGAGGCCGCGAGCCAGGCCGTCTCCTCGCCGCTGCTCGAGACGAGCATGGACGGCGCGCGCTCGATCCTGCTCTCGATCACCGGCGGCACCGACCTCTCGCTCTGGGAGGTCAACGAGGCGGCCAAGGCGGTCGCCGAGGCCGCGCACCCGGAGGCGAACATCATCTTCGGGGCGATGGTCGACGAGGGCCTCGAGGACCAGGTCTGGGTCACCGTGGTCGCCACGCGCTACGGCGAGCCCGCGCGCCGCGCCAGCCGCCGCTTCGAGGAGCCCGCCGGCGAGCCGCGCGTCGAGCGTCGCGAGCGCCCGCGCGAGCGTGACCGCGAGCGCGAGCGGGGCGGGTCCACGGTGCGCACGGGCACCGGCGTCTCCCAGCTCGACGTGCCCGAGTTCGTGCCGAAGGGCTAGCGGCCCGTCATCGACCTGACCGGGGAACCCACCCGCGCCGTGCGGGTGGGTGCATCCATCTAGGGTTTCGCCCGTGAGCGTCTCGCGGGGCACGGTGGCGGCGGGCCATCCGCGGACGGCGGAGGTCGGCGCGACGGTGCTGCGCGAGGGCGGGAACGCCGTCGACGCGGCGCGGGCGGCGGTGCTCGCCTCGTGGGTCTGCGAGCCGCTGCTGACCGGCCCCGGGGCGGGCGGCTACCTGCTCGTCGCGGGAGCGGGCACCGAGCCGGTGCTGCTCGACTTCTTCGTCGCCGCGCCGGGCGCGGGAGCCGACCCCGGCGCCCACGCCGAGCTCGTCCCGATCGAGGTGGACTTCGGGGACGCGCGCCAGGTGTTCAACTGCGGCGCGGCCTCCTGCGGCGTGCCCGGCAGCCCGGCCGGCCTGGCCGGGGCCGCCGCGCGCTGGGGCTCGCTGCCGCTCGCGGACCTCTGCGCCCCCGCGGCCCGCCTGGCCCGCGAGGGCGTCGCGCTGAACGCCGAGCAGGCCTTCGTCTTCGAGATCCTGCGGCCGATCCTGCTCCACACCCCCGAGGCCCGGGCGACCTACGCGCCCGCCGGGCGCCCGCTGCGCACCGGGGAGCGCTTCGCCGACCCGGAGCTCGCCGAGACGATCGCGCGCGCCGCCTATCGCGGCCGGCAGGTGCTCACGAACCCGCCGCCGTCGGCCGGCGGCATCCTGCTCGCGCTCGCCTTCGACCGCCTCGAGCAGCGCTGTCCGGACACGCCGCCCACCGCGGCCGACGTCGTCTCCGTGATGGAGGAGGTCCAGGAGCTGCGCACGAGCGAGTTCCTCGACGGGCTGCCCGAGCCCGGCTTCCTCGAGCGCTTCCTCTCCTCGCACCTGGGCTCGACGACGCACATCGCCGCGGTCGACGCCGACGGCCTGGCCTGCTCGGTCACCTGCAGCAACGGCGCGTGCTCGGGCGTCCTGGTGCCCGGAACCGGCATCCACCTGAACAACATCATGGGGGAGACCGACCTCAACCCGCACGGGTTCTTCCGCGAGCCGCCGGGGCGCCGGATGCCCTCGATGATGGCCCCCACGGTCGTCCTCGGCGCCGACGGCGAGGTGGAGCTCGCGCTCGGCAGCGCCGGCTCGAACCGGATCCGCTCGGCGATCCTCCAGGTCGTGGTCGGCGCGCTCGACCACGGGCTCGACGCGGGCGCCGCGATCCGCGCGCCGCGCGTGCACGCCGAGGACGGCACCGTCTATGCCGAGCCCGGCGTGGAGCTCGGCCCGCTCGAGGCGGCCGGGCGCGAGATCGTGCGCTTCCGGGCGCCGAACCTCTTCTTCGGCGGCGCCCAGGCGGTCGAGCGCGCCGTGGACGGGCGGCTCTCGGGCGGCGGCGACCCGCGCCGCGGCGGCGCGGCGGTCGCCGCATGAGAGCGGCGGCGGTCCTGGCGCTCGCCGCGCTCGCGTTCGCCCTCGGCGGGTGCGGCCAGCGCGCCGCGGACCTGTTCGTCGTCGAGCGCAGCGGCGCGGTGCCCGGCGCGCGGCTCACGCTGCTCGTCGGCGACGGCGGGACGGTGCGCTGCAACGGCGGCCCGGAGCGGGAGATCACGAGCGCCGACCTGATCGAGGCGCGGGCCATCAAGCGCGACCTCGACGGCACCGAGGAGGAGCCCGGGCCGGCCCGGGAGGGCCGGGCGCTGGCGCCCGGGCCCGGGTCGATCCTGCGCTACCGCGTGCGCTCGGAGGGCGGGACGGTCGCCTTCGCCGACACCTCGCGCGGGCAGCCGCAGGCGTTCTTCGCGCTGGCCAAGCTCACGCGCGACCTGGCCAAGCGGGTCTGCGGCCTGGCACGCTGAGGGGCGATGGTCCACGAGGTCGCCGAGTTCCTGCGCCGGCACGCGCCGTTCGACGGGCTCGACCCCGGTGCGCTCGAGCGCGTCGCGGCCGGCGCGGAGATCGCCTACCACCCGGCCGGCGCGCTGCTGCTCGAGGAGTCCGCGGACGGCGGGCCCGTCGGCGTCGTGCGCACCGGGGCCGTCGAGCTCGTCGACCGCGGGCGGGTGCTCGACGTGCTCG
>JALOLQ010000053.1 GCA_025455895.1 Solirubrobacteraceae bacterium | reverse complement strand
CGGCGGTCCCAGGCGCCGAGCGTGGCGGTCGAGACGAGCGAGAGCCGGGCCGAGTCGTGGAACGGGCCGGTCTGCGGGCCCATGAAGCGCCGCCACGGCCAGGCCTGCTCGTGCTCGAAGTCGGCCGGGTTCTCGTAGGCGCGCTCGCCGTCGTCGGCGACGGCCCGCAGCGCCACCGGGCGCCCGAGCCACGCCGAGAGCGCCGCGTCGTCGCGCGCGGGCGAGCCGTCCGGCAGCGTGATCTCCACCCCGTCGCCGGCGAGCCGCGCGCTCGCGAACAGCAGCGCCGGCTCGCGCCGGCCGGTCAGCCCGAAGCCGCTCTCGAGGTCGAAGATCGCCCAGCCGCGGTCGCCGGCGATGCCCTCGCGCGTGATCTCGGCGGCCTCGAGCCGCTCGCCCTGGAGCGACTTGACCGGGAACCGCCACAGCTCGGCGACGCGCACGGCTGCGACGATACCCGCGCATGAGCCTCGCCAGCGCGATCGTCGCCCGCCGCATGCACCTGCCCCGCGCGCGCACGCGCGCCGTCGTCGTGGAGCGCGACCTGCGCGTGCCGATGAACGACGGCGCCGTGCTGCTGGCCGACCGCTGGGTCCCCCGCGACCTGCGCGACACGCCCCAGCCGACGGTGCTCGTGCGCTCCCCGTACGGGCGCGGGCAGGTGTTCGGCCTGCTGCTGGGGCGGCTGCTCGCCGAGCGCGGGCTCCAGGTCGTGATCCAGAGCGTGCGCGGGACGTTCGGCTCGACCGGGGAGTTCAGCCCGTTCGAGGAGCGCGAGGACGGCCTCGAGACGCTCGCCTGGCTGCGCGAGCAGCCCTGGCACCGCGGCCGGATCGGCATGGCCGGCGCGAGCTACCTCGGGCTCGTGCAGTGGGCGGTCGCGCCCGAGGCCGGCGACGACCTCGCCGCGCTGACGATCTCGGTCTCCGCCTCGCAGTTCCACGGCCAGGCGTACGCGGGCGGCAGCCTCTCGCTCGAGTCCTCGGGCTCGTGGCTCGTGCTCGTCGCCGCCCAGGAGCGGCGGCTGGCCCCGCTCCAGATGGCGCGCGCGCTGCGGCGCCTGCCGGCGCTGTTCGACGACGCGCCGATCAGCGAGTTCGACGCCCGCGCGACCGGCGCGCGCGTCGACTGGTTCCAGCAGGCGCTCGCCAACCCCGAGCGCGAGGACGACTGGTGGGTGCGGCGCGACTTCGCCGTCGGCGTCGGCGCCGTCCGCGCCCCGGTGCAGCTGATCGGCGGCTGGCAGGACATCTTCCTGCCCTGGATGTGCGAGGACTTCGCCGCGCTGCGGGCGGCGGGCCGCGAGGCGCAGCTCATCATCGGCCCGTGGTCGCACGGCTCGCCGGGACTGGCGGCGGCCGGCGTGCACGAGGGCGTCGCCTGGCTGCGCGCGCACCTGCTCGGCGACGAGCGGATGCTGCGCGGCCGCGCCCCGGTGCGGATCTGCGTGACCGGCGAGCGCCCGCCGGGCGGGCGCTGGCGCGAGCTCGCCGACTGGCCGCCGCCGGGAGCCGGCGAGCGGCGACTGTGGCCCGGGCCGGACGGGACGCTGCGGGAGGACACGCCGGCGCCGGAGGCCGGTGCCGCGGGCTACCGCTACGACCCGTCCCGGCCGACCCCGTCGCTCGGCGGGCCGGTGCTGCTGGCGCGCGAGCCGGTGACCGACAACCGCCCGCTCGAGGCGCGCGAGGACGTCGTCACGTTCACGAGCGCGCCGCTCGCGGCGCCGCGCGAGGCGATCGGCCAGGCGCGGGTCGAGCTGCGCGTGCGCGCGAGCCGCCCGTTCTTCGACCTCTTCGCGCGCGTCTGCGACGTGAGCCCGGACGGCCTCTCGCGCAACATCTGCGACGCGCTCGCCCGCGTCGCCCCCGGGCGCTTCGAGCAGGACGCGGACGGGACCTGGACGGTCGGCTTCGACCTCTGGCCGATGGCGCACCGCTTCGCCGCCGGGCAGCGCATCCGGCTGCTGATCGCCTCCGGCGCGCACCCGCGCTACGCCCGCAACCCGGGCACCGGCGAGCCGCCCGGAGCGGAGACCGCGCTCGAGGCGGTCGAGATCGAGCTGCTGCACGGCGCGGCGCACCCGTCGGTGCTCGTGCTCCCGGCCGGCGGCGGGTAGCGTCCCGGCCGATGGGGCTCTTCTCGCGCAGACCGAAGGCGACCGACCTGCACGTCGGCGACCCGCGCTTCGACGACTGGGAGGTCGTCGCCGACTACGGCGACCTCGAGACGGCGAAGGCGTTCGCCGGCCAGCTCGGGTCGCTCGGGATCACCTGCGCGATCACGAGCGACTGGGAGCTCGACCGCTTCGGCCGCGGCGACATCGCGCTGCGCGTGCCGCCCGAGAGCTACGGCGACGCGACCGTCGCGCTCGACGGGCTCGACCTGGACTGACGCTCAGCGCAGGAACCGCGCCATCGCGTCGTGCGTGATGTGCGGGCGCTCGAACTGGGGCACGTGGCCGCAGTCGAGCTCGAGGTGGCGGGCGGACGGCAGCACGCGGCGCACGTGCCGCGCGAACGCGATCGGCACGAGGTGGTCGTGGTGGCCCCAGACGAAGAGGCTCGGGCGCTCGAGCCCGGCCAGCCGCGTCCAGAAGCCGTCCTCGCCGTGCGGCTCGTCGAGGTAGATGCTGCGCGCGGCGGCGTAGAAGGCGGCGCGCCCGCGGGCGGTGAGGTACGAGCGCAGGAACTCGTCGACGCCGGCGGCCGTCCACCCCTCCTCGGCCCCCGGGACGACCCGGCGCACGATCGGCTCGACCAGCGGCCGCGGCGCGAGTTGCAGCAGCCCCAGCTCGGGGCGCAGCAGCCGCGCCAGCGGGCTCAGCGTCCGGTTCTTCAGCCACGCCACCGCGGGCGTGAGCAGCACGAGGCGGTCCACCCGCCCGGCGTGCGCGAGGCCCGTCTCGAGTGCGACCCGCCCGCCCATGCTGTTGCCGACGAGCGACGCGCGCGGGATCCCGAGCGCGTCGAGCAGCGCGACGACGCTGCGGGCGAAGAACGCCGCGTCGTAGCGCGCGCCGATCGGCTTCACCGAGTCGCCGAACCCGGGCAGGTCGAGGGCGATCACGCGGTGACGGTCCGAGAGCGCGCCGACCGTGGGCAGGAACGAGACCTTCGTCGCGCCGAGGCCGTGGATCAGCACGACGGGCGGCCCGGCGCCCGCCTCCGAGACCGAGATCGCGCCCATCTCGGTCTCCACGGTGCGGTAGCGCAGGCCCGGGCCGCGGCCGCCGGCCGTCGCCGCGAGGAAGCCGACGCCCAGGTGCAGGTCGCGGCGCACGCTCAGGCGCCCGTCGCGGAACGCGTCCATCCCGTCGCGCAGGTCCTCGCCGAGCGCGAGCCAGGTCGGGGCGTCGGCGACGATCACCGCGTCGGGCCGGTCGCCGGACGCGGGCTCGAGCCGCGCCTCGCGCTCGTGGAGCATCGCGTCCCAGGCCCCCACGCCCGGGCCCTGGAGGCGCACGCGCGCCCGGCCTCCGTCGACCGGGAAGACCTCGGGATCGAAGCGCGCGCACAGCGCCACGAGCGCCGCGGGTGGGCCGTGCGTCGAGGGATCCTGTCCGGGGGCTGGCGCCGGGGTGCTGCGGGCGGCGCGGCCGGCCTGGGCGGAGGCGGCCATGGAACCAGCATCGAGCACCACGGGGCCCGGCGAATCGCGGAGGACCCCGCGACTTCCAGGGGGAAACCCGCAGGCCGGATCGCCGCCCTCGGCGGGCCTTGCGCCCCGTGCCATGATGCCGCGCGTGACGAGCAGCGGCAGTGGGGACATCACCCGGGCGGCGGGCGGACTGGGCCGGAGGATCCCCGAGGCGCTGGCGCCGCTCGCCCGTCTCGCGTACACCTACCGCTGGGCCTGGGCCGAGGGCGGGCCGGACCTCTTCCGCGCCGTCGATCCCGAACGCTGGGCGGCCTGCGGCGAGAACCCGGTGCGGCTGCTCGAGGAGGCGCCGCTCGCCGCGCTCGAACGCGCCGCCGCCGACCACGGCCTGCTGGAGCGCGCGGCCGCGCTCGAGGCGCTCGTGCAGGCCGACCTCGCCCGCCCCGCCGACCCCGGGGCCGCGCAGGGCGTCAGCGCCGAGCACCCGGTCGCGTTCTTCTGCGCCGAGTTCGGCTTCCACCGCTCGCTGCCGATCTACTCGGGCGGCCTCGGCGCGCTCGCCGGGGACATCCTCAAGGAGGCCTCGGACCTCGCCTTCCCGCTCGTCGGCGTCGGCCTCATGTACCGCCAGGGCTACTTCCGCCAGCGGATCGACGCGCACGGGCGCCAGCAGGAGTACTGGGTCGACACCGATCCCGAGCGCACGCCCGCGGTGCGCGTGACCGGCGCCGACGGCGCGCCGCTGCGCCTGTCGGTGCCGATCGACGGCGACGACGTGGTCGCGCAGCTCTGGCGCGTGGACGTCGGGCGCGTGCCGCTCTTCCTGCTCGACGTCGACCTGCCGGAGAACCCTCCGGCGGTGCGCTGGATCAGCGCGCGGCTCTACGTCGGCGACCCGCAGACCCGGCTGGCCCAGTACACGCTGCTCGGCGTCGGCGGCGTGCGCGCGCTGCACGCGCTGGGGATCGAGCCGGGGCTCGTGCACCTCAACGAGGGCCACGGCGCGCTCGCCGCGCTCGAGCTCGCCGGGCCGCACGCCGGCGAGGACGCGCTGGCCGCCGCGCGCGAGCGGGTGATCTTCACCACCCACACGCCCGTGCCCGCCGGCAACGACACCTACCCGCCCGGGCAGGTGCTCGAGGCGCTCGAGCGCTGGCTGCCCGAGGCGGGCCTCGAGCCGGACGCGTTCCTCGCGCTCGGGCGCACCGACCCGCAGAACCCCGGCGAGGACTTCGGCGTCACGCAGATCGCGCTGCGCCGCTCGCGCGCGGCGAACGGCGTCAGCCGCCGCCACGGCGAGGTCGCGCGCGAGATGTGGCAGGGCCTGTGGCCCGGAACGCCGGTCGACGACGTGCCGATCGGCTACGTCACGAACGGCGTGCACCTTCCGACCTGGCTCGGCGGCCCGATGCGCGAGCTGCTCGACCGCACGTTCGGCGAGGACTGGCTGCTGCGCGCCGACGACCCGGCGACGTGGGCGCCGCTCGAGCAGGTCGCCGACGAGGAGCTCTGGGCGGTGCGCCGCGCCCAGCGCGGCGCGCTCGTCGAGTACGTGCGCGCGCGCAGCGTCGCCGACCGGCTCTCGCGCGGCGAGCCGCGTCCGTACGCGGAGGCCGCCGCCCGCGCCTTCGACCCCGACGTGCTGACGATCGGCTTCGCCCGCCGGCTGGCCACCTACAAGCGGCTCGACCTGCTCGTGCGCAACCCCGAGCGCCACCTGCGCCTGATCAGCGGCGACCGCCCGGTGCAGCTCGTCCTCGCCGGCAAGGCGCACCCCAAGGACGAAGAGGGCAAGCGCCTCGTCGAGGGGCTCTTCACCGGCAAGAACGAGCCGAGCGTCGCCGAGCGCGTCGTCTACCTCGACGACTACGACCTCGGCTCGGCCGCCGAGCTCGTGCGCGGCTGCGACGTGTGGGTGAACCTGCCGCGCCCGCCGCTGGAGGCCAGCGGCACGAGCGGGATGAAGTGCACCGCGAACGGGGGGCTGCACCTGAGCGTGCTCGACGGCTGGTGGGCCGAGGGCTACGACGGCCACAACGGCTGGGCGCTGTCCGGCGAGACCGCCTCGGACCCGGTCGCCCAGGACACGCGCGACAGCCTCGAGCTCTACCGGCTGCTCGAGGACGAGATCGTCCCCGAGTTCTACGAGCACGACGCCGGCGGCCTGCCGCGGGCGTGGCTCGCGCGCGTGCGGCGCTCGCTGATGACCAACGGCCCGGCGTTCGCCGCGAGCCGGATGGTCCGCGACTACCAGCGGCGCTTCTACGCCTGAGCGCCGGCGGCGCGCCGCGCCTGCGCCCGGCGCCGCGGCCCGGCCACGTGCCGGTACAGCCGCGCCGTCTGCTCGGCGACCTCCGACCAGTCGAAGCGCAGCACGTGCTCGCTGGCCTCGAGGATCAGCCGCTCGCGCAGCGCCTCGTCGGTGAGCATCCGCTCGATCATCACGCCGAGGTGCTCGGCGTCGCCGCCGTTGAAGCGCAGCCCGACGCGCTCCCCGGGCGGGACGACCTCGCGCAGCCCCCCGGTGTCGGCCACGATGCACGGGCAGCCGCTCGCCATCGCCTCGAGCGCGACGAGCCCGAACGGCTCGTAGAGGCTCGGGACGACCGTCAGGTCGGCGATCCGGTAGAGCGAGTGCAGCACGTCGTCGCCGATCCAGCCGAGGAACGTGCCGTGCTCCATGAGCCCCAGCTCGCGCGCCTGGCGCTTGAGCTGCTCCTCGTAGGTGCCCGAGCCGGCGACGACGAAGCGCACGCGATCGAGGTCCTCGACGATCGGCTTCAGCGCCTCGAGCGCGAGCTGGAAGCCCTTCTCGTAGACGAGCCGCCCGACAAGCAGCACGAGCTGGTCCTCGGGCTCGGCGAAGCGCGCGCGCAGCGCATCGAGGTCGTCGAGCGGCTGGAGGTCGTCCGGGTCGATCCCGTTCGGCACGACGCTGACCTGGTCCTGGCGCGTGCCGTAGATGTCGCGCACGTGCTCGCGCATGTAGTGCGAGCAGGTGATGACGTGCTCGGCGCGGCGCGCCATCCAGCTCTCGACGCCGTGGATGTGCGTCTGCGGGAAGCGCTGCACGTAACCGCGGTGCCGCCCCCACTCGGTCGCGTGGATCGTCGAGACGAACGGGATCCCCGCGTCCCAGCCGAACATCCCGGCGGCCGGCGCGACGAGCCAGTCGTGCCCGTGGACGAGGTCGAACTTGCGCCTACGCCCGACGCGGTGCGCGCGCTCGAGCAGGTGGTCGTTCAGCGTCTCGACCCAGGCGACGAACTGGTCGAGGTCGCGCGGCGCCGGCGGCTCGGGGATCCGGTGCACGCGCACCCCGCCGACGTCCTCCGTCTCCGGGTCCTGCGGGCGCCCGCGGGTGACGACGTCCACCCGGTGCCCCTGGCGCGCGAGCGCCTCGGTGAGCTTGTGCACGTGCCGCGCGAGGCCGCCCGCGACGATCGGCGGGTACTCCCAGGAGAGCATGAGGACCCGGGACGGCATCGGCCCCGGAGAATACGACGCGGCGTCGCGCGGGCGTCCGCGCTCAGCGCCGCAGCGCCTTGCGCGCGCAGACCCGGTAGCTGCGCTTGACCGTGGCGGCGGGCGCGCCGCGCGGCGTGACGCGCAGCGTGAGCGTGAACGCTCGCGCGGGCAGCTTGGTGAGCTTCAGCGTGCGCCGCGCCCGGGTGCCGACGTTGCGCACGATCCGGCGCTTGCCGATCAGCACCTCGACGCGGTCGATGACGACGCCCTTCGGGCGCAACCAGCGGAGCGTGAGCCGCGGCGGGCGCTTCAGGCAGCGCCGCGCGGAGGGCAGGGCGAACGCGGCGCTCGCCCGGAACCGTGGGCCCGCCGCCGGCGGCGGCGCCCCGCTCGGCGGCGGCACGCCGGGACCCGGGGGCACCACGAGCGAGGCGACCGCCAGGCCGCCGTCGGTGGCGGCCAGGACGGCGGCACGGGCGCGATCGATCGCGAGGCCGTTGACCCGCCGGTTGGGCAGGCCGTCCGAGAACGCCGCCCAGGTCGCCCCGCCGTCGGCCGAGCGGGCGACGCCGCGCGTCGTGGCCGCGTACAGCACCTGCGGGTCGCCGGGGTCGGGCAGGACGTCGGTCGGCACGCCGTCCGGCAGGGCGGGGAGCGGGGCCCAGGTGGCGCCGCGGTCCGCCGTGCGCCAGACCTTCTCGGCGGCGACCAGGTACGCGACGCCGGCGCGCCCGGGGTCCGCCGTGACCGCGCCGGTCGCGCCGGGCGGGAGCCCGCCACCGGGCGACCAGGTGTCACCGCCGTTCGCGGTGACGCGCAGGCCCTCGCCGGTCGAGAGGTACGCGACGAGCGGGTCGGCCGCGTCGACCGCGAGCCCGCGCGAGAAGTTGAACTGCGCGCCGCCGGCTCCCGTGGAGTTCGCGTCCTCGAACTGCACGCCGCCGTCGGTGCTGCGTCGCACGAGACCGACGGCGCCGCTGAACCCGGCGACGTAGACGCGCTGCGGGTCGCTCGGGGCGA
>JALOLQ010000371.1 GCA_025455895.1 Solirubrobacteraceae bacterium | reverse complement strand
GCGACGAAGGCGAACCCCCCGGCGGCGAGCCACTCGGCGTAGGCGGCGCGCCGCCGCGCCCAGGAGTCGGCCCGGTCGCGCATCGGCGGCAGGAAGGCCGGGGCGATCGACCCGTGGTGCGCGCCGAGGGCGGCCCAGACGGGCTCGAGCTCGTCGAGCGCCGCCGGGTCGACGGGCGCGAGCTCCATGCTCAGGCCGGGGTCAGCGCCGCGACGAGCGCCTCGAGCTCGTCGACGACGTCGCCCTCGAGCTTCACCGCGGCGCGCGCGTCGAACGGCGTCGGGCCCTGGGTGATGATCGCCACCGCGCCGCCGTTGGCGCGGGTCACGCCCGGGAGCTGCGCGATCGGGTGCACCTCGAGCGAGCTGCCGACGCACAGCAGCACGTCGGCCTGCGCGGCCAGCGCGTGCGCGCGCTCGAGCGCGCCCTCGGGCAGGAACTCGCCGAAGAGGACGACGTCGGGCTTCAGCGGCGCCCCGCAGTCGCAGCGCGGCACGCCGCGCTCGTCCGCCTCCAGGCGCGCGCGCGTCTCGGCGAGCGGGTAGGTCGCGCCGCAGGCCAGGCACGAGGAGTGCTCGATCGTGCCGTGCACCTCGATCAGCTCGCCGGTGCCCGCCTTGCGGTGGAGCATGTCGATGTTCTGGGTGACGACCGCGTCGAGCATCCCGCGCCGCTCGAGCTCGACGAGCGCGCCGTGGGCGCGGTTGGGCAGCTTGTCCTCGAGCGTCTGGAAGCGCTGCCCGTAGAACGCCCAGAAGCGCTCGGGGTCCGCGCGCCAGGCGTCGATGTGCGCGACCTCCATCGGATCGACGTTCTCCCACAGGCCCTCGCCGGGCGTGCGGAAGTCGGGAATCCCCGACGGGACCGAGATCCCCGCGCCGGTGAGCGCGACCACCGAGGAGGCGTCCCGCAGCAGCCCGGCCAGGCGCGCGACGGCGGCGGAGGCGGCGCGCGCCGGGTTCACGAGCCCGTCCACTGCGGCTTGCGCTTGCCGAGGAAGGCGCCGATGCCCTCGCGCGCGTCGGCGCTGGCGAAGACCGCGCCGAAGGCGGCCTTCTCGGCCTCGATGCCCTCGTCGAGGTCGCCCTTGCCCGAGCAGTCCTTGATCGCGCCCAGCGCCAGCGGCGCCTGCTCGGCCAGCCGCCGCGCCCACGCGAGCGCCGTGTCGAGCAGCTCGTGGTCGGGCACGACGCGGTTGACGAGGCCGAAGTCGAACGCCTCATCGGCCCCGATCGGATCCCCGACGAGGTTCATCTCGAGCGCCTTGTTCTCCCCCACGAGCCGCGGCAGCCGCTGGGTGCCGCCGAAGCCGGGGATGATCCCGAGCTTGATCTCCGGCTGGCCGAAGATCGCCGACTGCGCCGCGAGCCGCACGTCGCAGGCCATCGCCAGCTCGCAGCCGCCGCCGAAGGCCAGGCCGTTGACCGCCGCGATCGTCGCGACGCCCTCGCGGCCGAGGTCGCGGAACAGGCCGTGGGCGGCGTCGAGCAGCGCGGCGCCGCCGGCGGCGTCGAGCTGGGTGAAGGCCTTGATGTCCGCGCCGGCCGAGTAGAGCATCGGGTTCGAGGAGGCGATCACGAGCGCGCGCAGCCCGCGCTCCTTCGCCGCGCCCCAGACGGCGCCCAGATCCTCGATCACCTGCGGGGCGATCGAGTTCATCGCCCCGTTGGCCAGCCAGGCGATCCCGACGTCGCCGCGCGTCTCGAGCTTCACCACGGCCTCGGCGCCGGCGGGCTGCTCGGCGTCGGGCGCCGGGTAGGCGTAGAAGCCCTGGCCGCTCTTGGCGCCGAGCCGGCCCTGCGCGACGAGCCGGCGCAGGATCGTCGGCGGGGCGAAGCGCTCGCCGTGCTGCTCGGCGGCCCGCTCGAGGCGCTCGAGCACCGTGTCGAGCCCCTCCATGTCGGCCTTCATGAACGGCGGGAAGAGCCCGCGGCGCGGGTCCAGGCCGGCGCCGGCCATCATCCCGAAGTCGATGTCGCGGTGGGTGGCGACGCCCTCCTCGAGCACGAGGCAGGCCTCGACGAAGGTCTTCAGCACGAGCAGCTCGACGAGCGCCTCGGCGTCCGGCTGTGCGTCCCCGGGGACGTTCGGCTCGCCGGCCGGCGAGTAGAAGCCGTCGCCGCCGGTCTTCGCGCCGAGCTTGCCGTCGGCGACGAGCTTCGCCATCGACTCGGGGACGTAGAAGCGATCGCCGTAGGACTCGTGGAGGTGCTCGGCGACGTGCAGCACGGTGTCCAGGCCGAGCAGGTTGATGAGGAACCTTCGCCGCGCCGACGCCCTCGTCGATCGCCTGGATCGAGAGGCCCTGCTCCTCCTGGGCGCGCCAGATCTCGGCGATGCCGGAGTTGAGGATGCGGTTGACGACGAAGCCCGGGACCTCGGCGCAGGTGATCGCCTGCTTCTTGATCGCCTGGGCGAAGGTGACCGCCGCGCCGATCGTCTCGGCGGAGGTGTCGTCCCCCTCGATCACCTCTGGAACCCGACGACCTTGTCCGGCCGCAGCGTCGCCTCGCCGATCTCGGTGATCGACAGCGAGGAGGTGTTCGAGGCGAGGATCGCGTGGCCGGGCGTACACGCGTCGAGCTCGGCGAAGACGGCCTGCTTGATCTCCATCCGCTCGGGCACGGCCTCGATCACGAAATCGACGTCGCCGAAGCCCTCGTAGCTCGTCGTCCCGGTGATCCGGCCGACGATCTCCTCGACGGCGGCCGCGCCCTGCTCCTCGGTGAGCTTGCCCTTCTCGACCTGCTTGCCGACCTGCCCGGCGGTGACGGTGCGGGCCTCGGCGAGCCCGGCGTCGACGAGGTCCTGGCGGATGTCCTTGAGGACGACGGGGATGCCGGCGGCGGCGATCGTCTGCGCGATCTGCCCGCCCATCGTGCCGGCGCCGACGACGGCGGCCTTGAAGACGAACATGGGGTCAGCGAGCTCCTTCGGGAACCGGCTCCGCGCGGCGGCAGCGGCGGGGCCTGGGGAGCGGCGAAGGGTAACGTCAGAGCGGCGGCTGCGCCTCGTCGCGCAGCTCGCGCGCGAAGCGGGCGAGCGTGCGCCGCAGCGCGTCGCCCTGCGCCCGGCGGATGAAGAGCAGGTCGGTGATCGGCGAGAACGGCCCCGGCTCGAGCAGCCGGTAGTCGAGCTCGAGCGTCATCCGCACGCCGTCGCCGTCCGCGGCGAACGTCACGCGCTGCGTGCCGGCGGCCTTCGCGTCCACGGTCTCGATCTCCTGGCCGGCGCGCGCCTCGTAGGCGACGACGCGCTCGGTCACCCGGCCGCGGCCGCCGGGGAACGACTCCCAGACGACCTTCGCCCCGGCCTCGGGATAATCGCCCTCGACGGCGATGACCTGCTTCATCCCGTCGACGAACGCGGGCCAGCGCACGCGGTCGTACCAGAGCCGCTCGGCGTCCGAGATCCGCGTGCCCTCGAGCACGATGCTCGCGCGCGCCCGGCCCATCAGCCGGCGAGCTCCTCGCGCAGGCGCTCGATCGCCGCGGCGACCGCCTC
>JALOLQ010000052.1 GCA_025455895.1 Solirubrobacteraceae bacterium | reverse complement strand
GGCGGTGGCGTGGGCGTGCCGCCTCCGCCTCCGCTCGGCGGCGGCGGGGCGGGCGAGGCGAGGGTGACGCCGGCGGCGCTGGCCGCCTGCGGATCGTTGCCCAGCGCGTCGCGGTAGCGCAGCGTGACGGTGTAGGTCCCGTCCGCCAGCGGGCCGGAGCCGGACTCGGCCAGGACCCCGGGCGAGGCGCCGGGCGCGGTGCGGTCGATGCTGATCGCGGCGGCGCCGGCCGCGGCGTTCGCGAGCGTCAGCGTCCGCGGCGCGCCGCCTCCGGCCGGCGCGAGCTCCAGCTCGACCGATCCGGGCTCTGCCGCTTCGGGGAGCGTGTAGCCGACGAGCTGCGCGGCGCCGGAGAGTCCGGCGCCGGCGCTCGGCGCGGTGAGCTGCGGCGCCAGGGTGACGGTGTCGATGACGACGTCGATCGCCGGGCTGCTGACGTCCTGCAGCTCGAGCGGCTCCGAGTAGGCGAGCACCGCCGTGTACGCGCCGTCGGTGATCGGCCCACCCTGGGCGAAGAGGACGCCCGGGCTCGAACCCGGGTCGGCGAGATCGACGGAGACGGTGCGCGAGCCGGCGGTCGTGTCGGAGAACACCACGGAGCGAGGGGTGCCGCCGCCGACGGGCGTCAGCGTCAGCGACGGCGAGCTGAAGGCGGCCTCCTGGGGGAGCGTGAAGCTCACGGCCAGGGGACTGCGGCTGGCCGCGCCGTCAGCCGGCGCCGTCAGCGTCGGCGCGGCCGGGGCCGGGACGGACTCGTAGGCGCCCATGTCGGGAGCCGAGCCGATGGTGCGGGGGATGCCGCGGACGTCCGCCGTGCTCACGCCCGTCGCCGAGCCGGCGTCGATCGTGGAAGCCCCGGCCGGAACGCGGAAGTCCCCGGGTCCGCGGAACACGGGCGCGCTGCCGACCAGGTTCCCGCCGCTGTCGGTGACGGTGACGTCGCCGGGATCGGGGTTCGGACCCTCGACCTCGACCGTGGCGACCTCGTCGTACCGCGAGTTGCCGATGTCGAGGCTGACGTTGGTCGGCGTCTGGTCCACGAAGATGTTGCGCTCGAGCCGGATCGCCGGGGCGCTGGGCAGCGTCGCGTCGGCGATCACGTTGCGGGCGGTGAGCGCGATCGTCGTCGGCTGGGCGACAAAGGCCGCGATCGCCTCGATCCCGCGCGTGGCGCCCACGGCGGTCACGTTGCGCAGCGTCAGGTTGCTCGTCCCGCTCCCCGCGGACGCGTAGACGCCGATCCCGTTCTCGCTCGCGCAGACGCTGTCCAGGATCGTGCCGTTCGCCGGCAGGGGGATCGGCCGGCAGGCCACACCCGCGCCAGGGCCGACGTCCCGCGCGACGACCCGTTCGATCGTCACGGCCCGGGCGATCGGGTCGCCGGAGCCGGTGATCCGCAGATCGAGGAGCCGGCTGCCGGCGCCCGTGAGGCGCACCGCGCCGTTGATCTGCGGCGTGTCGCCGGGGGTGTCGGGCGGCGACGCGGCGTTCTGCGCGCGGACGGTGATCCCGGTCAGGCCGCTGGCGAACACGCCGCTGTAGGTGCCGCCCGCGAGCAGCACGGCGTCGTTCGCCGCCGCGTCGCTGAGCGCAGTGGCCAGGGAGCACGGCGTCGCCTCGGTGCACGCCGTGCCCGCGCCGCTCGGCGCCGCGTAGCGCTCCGCCGCCTGCGCCGTGCCCGTCCCGAGCCCGAGCAGGCCCAGGCCGATGATCATCCCCACCGCAGTCCGTCGCATGGGCTCGAAGAGTAGGAACCCGCCGGGGACGGACGCGCCGGTCCCCGGCGCCGCCGCGCTACCCCAGCACGATCTCGGCCACGCGGCGGATCATCGCCGCGTCGCCGCCGACGAGCAGCGTCGTCACCGCCGAGTCGCGCCAGGCCTCGAGGTCGTGGCGGACCTTGTCCTCCGGCCCGATCAGCGCGAGCTGCTCGATGAGCTTCAGCGGGATCGCCGCGGCGGCCTCGTCCTTGCGGCCGTCGAGATAGAGCTCCTGGACGACCTGCATCTCCGCCTCGTAGCCCATCCGCACCGGCACGTCGTGGTGGAAGTTCGCGCCCTTCGCGCCCATGCCGCCGAAGTAGAGGGCGTACATGGGCCGGATCATGTCCGCCGCCTGCTCGACGTCGTCGTGCACGATCACCGGCACCGTCGCGGTGATCTCGAAGTCCTCGCGCGTGCGCCGCGCGCCCTCGCGCGCGAAGCCCTCCTCGAGCCTCGGCAGGTACAGCTCGCCCTCGTGCTGGGGCGAGTAGAAGAGCGCCATCCAGCCGTCGGCGATCTCGGCGGTCAGCGCGATGTTCTTCGGGCCCTCGGCGGCGAGGTAGATCGGGATGTCCTCGCGCACCGGGTGCAGCGTCGGCTTCAGCGCCTTGCCCAGCCCGGTGACGCGCTCGCCCTCGGTGAGCGGCAGGTCGTAGAAGTCGCCGTGGAACTCGACGCGCTCGCGCGCGAAGCACTGCCGGCAGATCGCGACGTACTCGCGCGTGCGCGCCAGCGGCTTGGCGAACGGCTCGCCGTACCAGCCCTCGACGACCTGCGGCCCGCTCACGCCGAGCCCGAGGATGAAGCGCCCGCCGCTGAGGTGGTCCATCGTCAGCGCGGCCATGGCCGCGGCCGTCGGGCGCCGTGCGCTCATCTGCATGATCGCCGTGCCGAGTCGCACGTTGCGCGTGTGCGAGCCCCACCAGGCGAGCGGGGTGAGCACGTCGGAGCCGTAGGCCTCCGCCGTCCAGATCGAGTCGAAGCCGAGCTCGTCGGCGACGGCGATCGCCTCCTGCGCGCCGTGCGGCGGGCCGCTCGTCCAGTAGCCGGTGTTCAGCCCGAGCTTCAGGTCCTTGGCCATGGCCGGACCCTACCGGCGTCAGCTCACGCGGAACGCGGCGGTCGCCGGCGCGCTGCGCCGGCCCGCGGCGTCGCGGGCGGTGATCCGGACGCGGTGCGGCGCCCGGCGCAGCCCGCGGCGCACGCGGAGCGTCGTGCGGCCGGCGCGCAGCGAGCGCGTCGCGAAGCCGACGCGGACCCAGCGCCGTCCGGCGCGGCGCTCGGTGATCACGGTGACCCGCGCCGGGGCGGTGAGCGTGAAGCGGGCGGTGCCGGGACGCGCGGCGCGGAACGCCCGCGGGGCCACGCGCAGGCCGACGATCGCCGGACCGGCCGCGCCGGCGGGCGCCGGAGCCGGCGTCTCGGCCGCCGGCGGGAGCGGCGTGCCGGGCGGGGGCGGCGCGAGCCGCACGCCGGCAGCCGTCGCCTCGGGTGCCTCGCGGCCCTCGATCGGCTCGCGGTAGCCGAGCGCGAGGTCGTAGAGGCCGTCGGGGATCAGCGCGCGCTCGAGCGTCACCTCATGGGTGCCGGCGGTCTCGCCCGCGAGGTCCACGGTCGTGGCGGGCAGCCCGTCGCGCGGCACGAGCCGCAGGCGCACGGAGCCCGGCTGGGCGTCGCGCGGCATGGTCCAGCGCACGGTCAGCGGCTCGCCGGCGAGCGTCGCTCCGGGGGCGGGTGCGCCGAGCACGGCGGCCGGCGGAACGGACACGTGCTCGTAGGCCCCGATGTCCGGCGCCGAGCCGATCGTCCGCGGGTAGCCGCGGGCGTCGGTGGCGGCGAGCGGGGCGGTGGCGGAGCCCGCGTCGACGGTGATCGCGCCGTCGGTGAGCCGCAGGTCCCCGCCCTCGAGGTCGCGGAAGCCCGGGTCGAGCGCGACGTTGCCCCCGGCGTCGACGATCTGCGCCGGATCGCCGCCGGCGCTCCCGTCGGTGGCGGTGTTCGTGATCGCGTAGCGCGAGTGCGCCGCCGTGAGCGCGAGGTCCACGGTCGTTCCCGGCGCCGTGCGGAACGGATCGAGGCGCACGTCGCCGCTGAGCCCGCGGAAGATGACGTTCCGCGCCGTGATCGCGGCGCTCGTCGCCTCGACGGCGAACGTGCGCACCTCGAGGCCGTAGGTGCCGCCCACGAGCGTGGCGCTGCGCAGATCGAGGTTCAGGCCGCTGCCGTTGAGCGAGCGCAGCGCGAGGCCGGCGCCGCCGGTGCTCGAGCAGGCGCTGTCGTGCACGGCGACGCTGGCCGAGCAGCCGTCGCCGGCACCGGTCGAGCGGGCGACGACGTGGTCGAGGCTCGGGGCCTGGGCGACGGGCAGGCCGGCCGTCGGCGCGCCGGTGACGCGCACGCGCGCCAGGCGCGCGCCGTCGCCGAACAGCGAGAGCCGGGCGGTGCCCGTGAAGGCGATCAGCGGCGGCTCGCCGCTCTGCGGGCCGCGCACCTCGAGGCCGGGAACCGGGCTCGGCAGGCTGCCGTCCTGCGCGTAGACGCCGGCGGCGAGGACGATCTCGTCGCCGGTGCCCGCCGCGGCGAAGGCCGTGGGCAGGTCGCAGGGCTGCGCGACGCTGCACGCGGCGGCGCCGGCGCCGGGCGCGACGTGGAGCACCGCCGCGCGCGCGGGCGCGGGCAGGAGCGCAAGCAGGACGAGCGCCGGCAGGAACCGCATCAGCGAGCGGTATCGACCGCCCGGCGCCGGATCTTGACCGCTGAACGCGGCCTATCCGTCCAGCTGGTCCACGGTGCAGGCGGCCGGCGGCTTGTCGTCGCGCCAGCGCCGCACCTTGGCGCCGTGGCGGATCCGCCCGGCGCTCGTGTGGTCGAACGTGATCTCCACCACGAGCTCGGGGCGCAGCGCGACCCATTCGAGGTCGCGGCCCGCCGTCCAGCGGCTCGGCTCGGCGGAGCCGCGCTCGCCGGTCTCGTACGGGCGCAGCGTCTCGACCAGCTCGCGCTTCTCCTTCGCGGTGAACCCGGACGAGTGGCCGACCTCGCGCAGGCGCCCGTCCGGCTCATGGAGCCCGAGGATCAGCGCCCCGACGGTGCCCTCGGCCTTGCCCGGCCGCCAGCCCATCACGACGGCGTCGATCGTGCGCACCCGCTTGACCTTCACCATCCCGGCGCGCTCGCCGGGGCGGTAGGGCGCACCCAGTTCCTTGGCCATCACGCCCTCGGCGGTGTGCAGCCAGGCCTCCGCCTCCCCCGCCGTGAGGACCATCGGCGTCAGCTCGACCGGCGGGGCGACGAGCGCCTCGAGCGCGGCGCGGCGCTCGGCGTACGGGAGCTCGAGCAGCACCTCGTCCTCGCGCGCGAGCAGGTCGAAGGCGACGAACACGGCCGGGGTCTCGGCGCTCAGGCGCGCGATCCGCGAGGCGGCCGGGTGGATGCGCTGGCCGAGCGCGTCGAAGTCCTCGCGCCCGCGCGCGTCGCGCACGACGAGCTCGCCGTCGAGGACGTAGCGGCCCTCGGGGAAGCGGACCTCGGGGAAGTAGCGGCTCAGCGGCCGGTCGTTGCGCGAGCGCAGCTCGGCCTCGGCGCCGTCCACGAAGGCCAGGGCGCGAAAGCCGTCCCACTTGGGCTCGAAGGCCCAGCCCTCGCCGTCAGGCAGGCTGGTGCGCGACCTGGCCAGCTGCGGCGGGAGCGGCGGGTGCAGCGGCAGGCTCATCGCCGGCCACCCTATCCGCGGGCCGCAGCTGGAGGGTGACGACGGCGGCGAGCACGAGCCCGGTGCCGAGCAGCTGGAGCGGGCCGAGCGACTCGCCGAGCAGCAGCGCGGCGAGCCCGACGCCGACGACGACCTCGAAGGTGGAGAGGATGCTCGCGGTGCCGGGCCCGATGCGCGGCAGCGCGAGCAGGAACGCGGCGATCGGCACGACGGTGCAGGCGACCGCGAGCCCGGCGATCGCCAGCCAGCCGTCCGTGGCGATCCCGGCCGTGCCGAGCCCGCCGGACAGCCCGCCGAGCGCGAGCATGCCCGCGGCCGCGCCGCTGATCACGAGCGCGGCGAGCAGCAGCCCGTCCGCGTGGCGCACGACCCGGTCGGCGAGCAGGACGTAGGTCGCGTAGGCGACGGTGGCCGAGGCGGCGAGCAGCAGGCCCAGGCCGCTGAGCGCGCCGGCCTGGGCGCCGCCGAGGACGAGCGCGGCGCCGCCGACGGCGGCGAGCAGCGCCACGGCGCGGCGGCGGTCCGGGCGCTCGCGGCCGAGCGCGATCGCCGCGCCGACGACGAGCACCGGGTACGTCGCGAGCAGCAGCGTGACGAGCGAGGCGTCGAGGCGCTCGAGCGCGGAGAAGTAGAGGAACGCCTCGCCCGCGTAGCCGAACGCGCCGAGCGCGAAGGCGGCGGCCATGACGCCCGCGGGCGGGAACGCCGGCCGGCGCAGCGCGACGAGCACCCAGAGCAGCAGCGCGGCCAGCGCGAAGCGCCCGCCGAGGACGACGGGCACCGAGGCGCCGGCGCCGTAGGCGCCCTTGGCGAGCACGCCGGTCGTCCCGAAGGCGACCGCGGAGATGAGGGTCAGCCCGACGCCGAGCGAATGCTCGCGACGGGCGCGGGCCCCGGCCAACGACCTACCAGTTCGGGCGGCCGTCGTGATGGCGCGAGTCGACGCCCCAGCGCAGGGCGGCGGCGGCGAAGGCGCCGTAGGCGGCGACGGCGGTGACGAGGGTGACGAGCGTGAGCATCATGGCGGGTGGTCCTTCCGGGACGACGGGTACTGGTGACGATCACGGTACGGAGAACCGGGCAAAGGTGGTAGACGCTATTTCCTCTGTCATCTAAAGGCATATCCTTGAGCTGGTGAACCTCCAGCAGCTCGAGTACTTCCTCGCTGCGGCCCGCCTGGGCTCGTTCAGCGCCGCCGCCGACGAGCTGCACCTCGCGCAGCCGTCGGTCAGCGAGCCGGTGCGGCGCCTGGAGGCCGAGCTCGGGCTCCGGCTCTTCCAGCGGGCCGGCCGCGGGCTCGTGCTCACCGACGCCGGCCGCACGCTGCGCCCGCACGCCGAAGCGGTGCTCGAGCAGCTGCGCGAGGCGCGCGAGTCGGTCGTGGCCGTACGCGAGCTGCGCGGGGGCACCGCGAGCTTCGGCACGTTCGGGACCGCCGGCGAGTACCTCGGCGCGGACCTGATCGCCGAGTTCCGCCGCCGGCATCCGAAGGTGCGCGTGCGGATCCTGTCGCTGAACTCGGCCGAGGCGGCCGAGGACGTGCGGGCCGGGCGCCTCGAGGCGGCGATCGTCGCGCTGCCGATCGACGACGAGGGGCTGAGCGTGCGTCCCGTGGCCGAGGACGAGCTGGTCTTCGTCAGCGCGGACGCCGGGCGGCTGCGGCGCCCGATGACGATCGAGCGCCTGGCGGGCACGCAGCTGATCCTCCCGGACGCGAGCTACGGCCTGGCCGACCCCACCCGGCGCCTGCTCAGCGAGCTGGCCCAGCGCGCCGGCGTGACGATCCGCCCGGACGTCGACGTCGAGGAGCAGTCCACGGCGATCGAGCTCGCGGCCGCCGGCACGGGGGACACCGTCGCCTGGCGCGGCCTGCTCCACGGCGGGCGCCGCAAGCCCCCGGCGCGGCTCGGCTGGGTCCCGTTCAGCCCGAGACTCGCGCTGACGCTCGCGTTCGTCTTCCGCCGCGGCGCGCCGCTCTCGCCCGCGGCGCGGGCGATGGTCGAACTCGTCGAGGTGCGCCTGGAGGACACGCGCCGGCGGATCGAGGGCACCCCGCCCCGGCGGATGCCCGGCTAGTCGCGGCGCGGGGCCGCGGTGCCGCCGCGCAGCCGCCGCAGCAGCGCGTCGCCGGCCTTCGGGCTCACGTTGTGGACGACCTGCAGGAGGCGCACGACCGGCGGGTGGTAGACCGAGCGCGCGTCGGCCTCGACGCCCGCGATGATCTTGGCCGCCAGCGCGGAGGCCGGCTCGGCGCCCTCGTCCCGGTACCAGTCCGGCATCCGGTCCTTCTCGTGGTCGTGAAGCGTCGTGCTGACCTCCCCGGGGTACACCGTGGTCAGCGAGACGCCGGTACCGCTCAGCTCGTGGCGCAGCGCCTCGGCGAACAGCCGCTGGGCGCCCTTCGTGCCGCCGTAGACCGCCGCCCACGGGAACGAGCGCAGGCCCGCGCCCGACGAGACGACGACGACGTGCCCGTGCGCCCGGTCGAGGAGGTGCGGGAGCCCGTAGTGGACGGTGCGCAGCGTGCCGTGCCAGTTCACCTCGCTCATCGCGAGCTGCTCCTCGAGCGGCTGGTCGCGGTAGGGCCCGTAGAAGGTGATCCCGGCGTTGGCGACGAGCAGGTCGATGCCGCCGGCGGCCGTGGCGAAGCCCTCGATCGCCGCGCGCACCGACTCCGTGTCCGCGACGTCGCAGGCGAGCACGTGGTGCTCGCCGGGGAGCCGTGCCCGCAGTGCC
>JALOLQ010000051.1 GCA_025455895.1 Solirubrobacteraceae bacterium | reverse complement strand
CGCTTCGTGATCGGCGCGTACTCGGCCATGAGCTTGCGCTCGGAGCCGTCACCGGCGAAGCGCACGACGACGATCCCGCCGGGCTCGGTGCCGACGACGACGCCGTCGCCGAAGGCCGCGTGGACGACGTCGTCGCCGAGCCGGAAGCCCTCGCCGGCGCCCGCCGCCGCGGCGCCGCCGTCGCCCCAGGCGGTGAGCCGCCCGCGCCCGCCGCCGCCCGCCGCCGCACTCGCCTCGCGCGCGGCCGCCCAGCCGGTGAGGCCGCCCTCGCGGTCGAGCAGGTCGGGCGGCAGCTCGTTCAGGAAGCGGCTCGGGAGGCCGTAGTTCTGGGCGCCGAAGACGTTGCGCCGCCGAGCGTGGGTCAGCGTGAGCGTGCGCATCGCGCGGGTGATCCCGACGTAGGCCAGCCGGCGCTCCTCCTCGAGCGAGCCCTCCTCGATCGAGCGCGAGTGCGGGAAGACGCCCTCCTCGCAGCCGATGATGAAGACGATCGGGTACTCGAGCCCCTTGGCGTTGTGCAGCGTCATGAGGGTGACGAGGCCCTCGTCGTCGCGGCGGCTGTCGGCGTCGGCGACGAGCGCGACCTGCTGGAGGAAGACGTCGAGGCGGTCCTCGTCCGGCTCGGCGCCGGCGTCGAACTCGCGCCCGACCTCGACGAGCTCCTGGAGGTTCTCGAGCCGGCCCTGGGCCTCGATCGTGCGCTCGGCCTCGAGCCAGTCGACATAGCCGGACTCGTGCAGCACCGCGTCGAGCAGGTCGCCGACCGGCACGCCGGCCTGCGCCTTCGCGCGCAGGCTGTCCATCGTGTCCATGAAGCGCCCGAGCGCCTTGACCGCGGCCGTCCCCAGCCCGGGCACCGCCGCGGGGTTCTCGGCGGCCTCCCAGACGCTGATCCCCATCGTGTTCGCGTGGCCCAGGACGCGCGAGAGCGACGTCTGCCCGATCCCGCGCCGCGGCGTGTTGGCGACGCGCTGGAAGCTCACGGCGTCCTGCGGGTTGGCGAGCAGCGTGAGGTAGGCGATCGCGTCCTTGACCTCGGCGCGCTCGTAGAACTTCGTGCCGCCGATCACCTGGTAGCCGATCTCGCGGCGCACGAGCGTGTCCTCGAGCACCCGCGACTGGGCGTTCGTCCGGTAGAAGACCGCGATCTCCGCCCGGGAGACCCCCTCGTCGACCATCTCCTCGATCTTCCCGGCGACGTAGCGCGCCTCGGCGTGCTCGTCCTCCAGCTCACGGACGGTGATCGCGTCGCCCTCGCCGAGGTCGGTCCAGAGCGTCTTGTGCATCTGGCCGCGGTTGTGCGCGATCAGGGCGTTGGCCGCGTCGAGGATCGTCTGGGTCGAGCGGTAGTTCTGCTCGAGCTTCACGGTGCGGACGTCCTCGAAGTCATCCTGGAAGTCGAGGATGTTGCGGATGTCCGCGCCACGGAAGGCGTACACCGACTGGGCGTCGTCGCCCACCACCATGAGGTTCCCGTGCTCGCCGGCGATCAGCTGCAGCAGGCGGTACTGCGCGCGGTTCGTGTCCTGGTACTCGTCCACGAGCACGTGGCGGAAGGTCCCCGCGTAGCGCGCGCGCACCTCGGGGAAGAGCTCGAGGACGTTCACCGTCCGGCCGAGCAGGTCGTCGAAGTCCATCGCGTTCATGCGGTGGAGCTGCTGCTCGTAGAGCTCGAAGGCGTCCGCGACGGTCTGCTCGAAGTAGTCGCCGACGAGCTCGCGGTAGGCGGCGGCGTCGCGCAGCTGGTTCTTCGCCGCGGAGATCTGGTGCTGGACCGCGGCGGGGGTGAAGCGCTTGGGGTCGATCCCGAGCTCGTCGAGGCACTGCTTCACCAGGCGGCGGCTGTCGGCCTGGTCGTAGATCGTGTACTGGCGCGTGTAGCCGAGCCGCGGGGCCTCGGCGCGCAGGATCCGCGCGCAGGCGGAGTGGAAGGTCATCACCCACATCGCGCGGGTCGAGTGGCCGAGCAGCAGCTCGACGCGCTCGCGCATCTCCTGCGCGGCCTTGTTCGTGAAGGTGATCGCGAGGATCTCGCCGGGCCGCGCGCGGCCGCTGCGGATCAGCCAGGCGACCCGGTGGGTGAGCACGCGCGTCTTGCCCGATCCGGCGCCGGCGAGGACGAGCAGCGGCCCCTCGCCGTGGGTCACCGCCTCGCGCTGGGGCTCGTTGAGCCCGGCGAGCAGCTCCTCGATCGCGGGGTCGGCGGCGGCGTCCGGCATCGGCGTCCCAGGGTACGACGGAGGGCGGCGGCTGGCGTACGCTGCGGCGCATGGCCAGCCTGCCCGACGAGGTCCGCGCCGCGTGCGCGCAGGTCGCCGCGCAGGCCCGCTCGGTGCGGATCGACCTGGACGCGCTCGAGGCGCTCGACCCGGGCCCGCCGCCCGCCCTCGACCGCGAGCGCCACTACCTCGAGGGCGAGCCCGAGGACGTCACGAGCTACTTCCTGACGCTCGACGCGATCAACTTCGGCTCGGGCTGGTTCCCGACGCTGCGCAAGCGCAAGGGCTCGAGCGGGTACTTCACCGTCGCGTGGGCGCTGGCCGACCGCTTCCGCGAGGCCGGGCCGTGGTCGAACGACGAGCTGCGGCGGATCACGACCGAGGAGCTCGCCGACACGCTGGGCCAGCCGCGCGACCACGAGCTGATGGCGCTCTACGCCCAGGCACTGCGCGACCTCGGCCGCTTCCTCGGGGCGCGCCACCCGGTCGAGGTCGTCGCGCAGGCGAACGGCTCGGCGGCGACGCTCGCGCGGACGCTCGCGGACGGGATGGCGCTGTTCGACGACCGGGGCTTCTACAAGCGCGCGCAGATCGTCCCGTCGAACCTCGCGCTCGCCGGCGTCGCGTCGTTCCGCGACCTCGACCGCCTGACGATCTTCGCCGACAACCTCGTCCCCCACGTGCTGCGCTGCGAGGGCGTGCTCGTCTACGCCGACGGCCTCGCCGGCCTCATCGACGCCGAGCGCCCGCTGCGCTTCGGCGCCCAGGAACGCGAGATCCGCGCCTGCGCCGTCCACGCCTGCACGCAGATCGCCGCGCGCCTGGGCATCAGCGAGCCCGAGCTCGACCACCGGCTGTGGACCCGCGGCCAGCGCCGCGAGTACAAGGCGCGCCCGCGGCACCGCTGCCGCTGCGTCTTCTACTGAGGCGCGCGCCGGCGCCCGACGGCGAACCAGGCCAGCGGCCCGGCCCAGTTCACCAGGCACGCGAGGTACCAAGCGCCCTTGCGGCCCCGCACCCGATCCTCCGGCGTCCCGTGGATGCTGATCGCCGCGGCGAGCGCGAGCGCGAGCTGCGCCGCGCCCCCGGCGGCGATCCCCCGCCGCTGGGCCTCCGTGAGGTCGCTCCAGCGTCGCTGCCCCATCAGCCGGGCGGGGCGAAGAACGGGGCGGAGATGTAGCGCTCGCCGGAGTCCGGCAGCACCACCGCGATGCGCTTGCCCTTCGACTCGGGGCGCGCGGCGACCTGCATCGCGCCCCACAGCGCGGCGCCGCACGAGAGCCCGGCGAGCACGCCCTCGCGGGCGGCGGCCAGGCGCGCGGTCTCGATCGCGGCCTCATCGGGGACGGGGATCACCTCGTCGAGGATCTCGCGGTTGAGGACCTTCGGGACGAAGCCCGAGCCGATCCCCTGGATGCGGTGCGGGCCCGGCGAGCGGCCGGAGAGCACCGCCGAGGACTGCGGCTCGACGGCGATCACCTTCGCCTTCGGGTTCTTGGCCTTGATCGCCTCCCCCGCGCCGGTGATCGTGCCGCCGGTGCCGACGCCGGCGACGAGCACGTCGACCTTGCCGCCCAGCGCCTTGAGGATCTCCGGGCCGGTGCCGGTGCGGTGGGCCTCCGGGTTGGCGGGGTTCGAGAACTGGTCGGGCAGGAAGTTCCCCGGCTCCTCGCCCAGCGCCCGGGCGGCGTCGACCGCCTCGTTCATCCCGCCCATCGACTCGACCACCTCGACGGTCGCGCCGTACATCCGCAGCAGGCTCTCGCGCTCGCGGCTCATGCCCTGCGGGAGGAAGATCCGCAGGTCGTAGCCCTTCGCCGCGGCGACGAACGCGAGCGCGATCCCGGTGTTCCCGGAGGTCGCCTCGACGATCGTGCTCGCGCCCGGCTCGATCAGCCCGTCGCGCTCGGCGGCCTCGACCATCGCGATGCCGATCCGGTCCTTCACCGAGCCGCCGGGGTTCAGCGCCTCGAGCTTCGCGAACAGCTGGACGCCGTTGTCCTCGGGCCCGAGCAGCCGCGTGAGCTGGATCATCGGCGTGTTGCCGACCAATTCGGCGATGTTGATCGGGATTGAGGCCATTCCCGGCGGAGCCTAGAGCAGCGCGCGGCGCGTTCAGCCCGGGGGCGTGTCCGAGTCCCCGAGGTCGCCGAGGTCCGCGTCGATCTCGCGGCGCACCGTGCGGCTCGCGTGGGCGAGCGCGGCCTCGATCCGGTCGAGGCCCTCGGCGGTCCCGATCGCCACGATCGCCGTCTCCCCCTCCTCGACCGCCTCGCCGAGCGCCTTCAGGTCGTCCCGCGCCAGCCCGCGCCAGAGGTGCGCGAGCAGGCCGCCGAGGCCGCCGCCGGCGGCGGCGCCGATCAGCAGCGCGGGCAGCGCCGGCGGGAAGAGGATCCCGACGAGCGCCCCGACGATCACCCCCGCCTCCGCCCCGTGCGCCGCCGAGCGCGCGTCGCGGCGAACGATGTCGACCTTCCCGCCCTCCTCGTGGCGCACGATCGCCACGTCGTGGACGTGGACGCCGCGCTCGCCGGCGGCGTCCTCGACCGCCGCGAAATCCTCGTCGGCACGAGCGGCGTCGCCGTAGACGGCGACGAAGGCGAAGGCGGTGTCCGTGGGAGCCATGCCCGGAGCCTGTCCGATCCGGCGCCCGAGCGAATCCGGGCGTTCCCCGGATCCCGGCGTCCGCGCGATGCGCTTCACTCTCGTGACGGAGCCACGTCCGCCGGTCGCGCGGCGGACGCGTCGGACCGCTCCGCTCAGGGATCGCGCACGGATGCCGCTTGACGACGCCGTGCCGATCGTCCCCCCGTCGGCGCGGCGTCGTGCTGCCGGCCTCAGATGTAGTACATCGGCCCCGAGCCGGCGCGCTCGCGGTCGATGACGTCGGCGATCGTCACGCCGGCGAGCACCGCTCGCGCGGCCTCGGCGGCGTCGGCGAAGACGCCCTCGCTGTCGCGGCCGAGCGGGCCGTCGAGCAGCTCGACGACCTCGAGCACCGTGACCGCCCCGGGCTCGCGGGCGAACGAGTAGCCGCCCTTGACCCCGCGCTGGCTCTTGAGGATGCCGGCGCGGCGCAGCGTGGCGAACAGCTGCTCGAGGAACTGGGTCGGGATCTCGCGCCGCTTGGCGAGCTCGCCGATCGGCACGGGACCCTCGCCGGCCTGGCCGAGCTCGGCGAGCGCCTGGACGGCGTACGGGGACTTGGTGGTGATCGAGATCATCGGCCGGCTCTACCCTCGCCCGCGATCCTATGGCACGCCCCGGAGTGCTCTCCCGCTACGCCCCGCCGCTGGCCCTGATGGCGCTGATCTTCGTGTTCAGCGCGCAGCCGGGCCTCTCCAGCGGGCTCGGCACGATCGACCTCGTCGGGCGCAAGCTCGTGCACATGGCCGAGTTCGGGCTGCTGTTCGTGCTCTGGCTGCGCGCGCTGGGCTGGCGACGCCCGGCGCTCGCGGCGGCGATCGCGATCGGCTACGCGGTCACCGACGAGCTGCACCAGACGACCGTCGAGGACCGCAACGGCAGCCCGCTCGACGTGCTGATCGACGCCACCGGCGTGGTGATCGCCTGGCTGCTGTGGCGCGCCCGCGTCAGTCGTCGTGCTGACGGACCACCAGCACCGGCCGGTCCGTGAGGTGCAGGAGGTTGTGCGGGGTCGCGCCGAGCAGCGCGCCCGCGATCGGCCGCTCGCCCGCTCCGCCGACGACGATCATCCGCGCGTCACGCTCGTCGGCGACGCGCACGAGCCCGTCGGCCGGGCGGTCGTCGATCAGCAGCGCCTCGTACTCCGCGAAGCCGAGGTCGGCGAGCCGCGCCTCGGCCTCCTGCACGATCTGCACGCCCAGCTCGCGGATCGCCTCCCGCTGGTCGGCGACCTCGCCGGCCTCCCGGGCCGGCGGCTCGTAGCTGAAGACGACGCCGAGCGTGGCGCCGAGGTCGCGGGCCAGCCGGACGGCCTCGATCAGCGCGGCGTGCGCGCCGGCGCTTCCGTCGTAGCCGAGGATCAGCTCGTTGTTCATGACGATTCCCCCTGTCGCTCGACCGGCGCCTCGAGGGCGACCTCGTGCGGGACGACCAGGCGCCGGCGTTCGAAGAACGGCTTCGGCCGCAGCAGCCGGGTCGCGATCATGATGACGATCCCGACGGCGAGGAACCCGAGCCCCATGACCAGCGCCGGCGTGACGCCGAGCCAGGTGTCGCCGCTGGAGCTGTTCGCCGGATCGGCGAGGTCGAGCACCGAGCGCACGAGCACGTAGCCGAGCAGCACGGCCCCGACGAGCGGCGCGATGCCCAGGTAGGTGGCCGCCTTGACCGTCGTGCGTCCGGCGAGGAGCACGACGAAGAGCGCCGCCAGCAGTGCGACCCCCACCCAGGTGAGCGCGCCGAAGACGCCGCCCCAGTCGTAGTAGTCGCCCACGCCGCCGAGCGCCAGCAGCGCGCCGCCCGCGCAGAGCAGGCCGATCGCCAGGGAGATCCACGGGCCGGGGCGCAGGATCTCGCGGCGGTAGAAGATGAAGCAGGCGACGCCGTTGATCGCGTAGTAGAAGGCGATCAGCAGGCTCAGCGCCTGGAGCGAGTCGAACAGCGTGCCCTGCGCGATGAGGTTCAGCGGCACGTACCAGGCGACGGCCAGCACGCCGACGGCGATCGTCGAGAAGACGGGCGTGAACCAGCGCGGGCTCACCTCGCCGAACGCCTTCGGCAGCGCGGCCTGGCGCGCCATCGAGAGCGACGTCCGCGAGGCGGGCAGGATCGTCGTCTGGGTCGAGGCGAGCGCCGAGGTGAGCACCGCGAGGATCACGATCTTCGCGAGCGGGTCGCCGAGGATCGAGCCCGCGAGGTCGTCGAAGAGCACGGACTCGATGCCCTGCTCGTCGGCCGACTCGAACGCCGGGAGCCCCGCGTAGGCCAGCAGCGAGGCCGCGATCAGGACGTAGAGCACGACGAGCAGCACGGTCGCGACGATCCCGGCGCGCCCGGAGGCATCGGCGTCCTCGTTCTCCTCGTTGAGCGTGAGCGAGGACTCCCAGCCCCAGTAGATGAAGACGCCGATCAGCAGGCCCGCGGTCAGACCGGTCGTCGAGCCGATCTCCCACGGGAAGAACCAGTCGAGCGAGAACCCGGGCGGCTGCATGACGATCGACTCGTCCCCGATCGCCACCGGCGTCGTGCTGACGTCGCCGAGCGCGACCTTCGCGATCGCCACGACGGCCAGCAGCACGAGCCCGAGGATCTGCACGGCCCCGAGGACGACCTGGACGTTCGCCGAGATCTCGGTGCCGATCACGCAGATCGCCGTGGTGATCGCGATGTAGGCGACGGCCAGCGCGGTCACCGCGCCGATCGAGCCGGCGGCGGAGTCCATCCCGAGGATGCTGAAGGTGTAGAGCGCGGCGACGTCGGCCAGCGAGCCGATCACGAGCACGCCGGTCATGCACACCGCCCAGCCGGCGATCCAGCCGCTCCACGGCCCGAGCGCGTTCGTCACCCAGGTGAACGTCGTGCCGCAGTCCGGATCGGCGCGGTTCATGTAGTAGAAGCTCGCCGCGATGAAGAACATCGGGACGAACGAGACGATCAGCGACGCCGGGGCCTGAAGCCCGACGGCGACGACAATCCCCGACAGCACCGCGGCGAGCGAGTACGCGGGAGCCGTCGAGTTGATCCCGATGACGAGCGTCGAGAAGAAGCCGAGCCCCTTCTTCAGCCCCTTGTCCTCGACCTCCATGACCGGATGACCGTCACCCGGCACCACCACCGTCGCAGCTTCCACACGAGCCTCCCACAGCCGACAGGAAGCCCGGACCCTACCCGAGTACGAAGAAGGTCAAGACCACGTCAGGTCCGGGAAGGCGCGAGCCCAGCGGCCAAGGCCCGGCACGGCGAGCCCAGCCGCCGCTGCCCTCGGGTCGGGCTGCGGGGGCGGCGACGCCCGCGCCGAGCGGAGAACGCCCTAGAGCCAGCCGCGTTCCGTGGCCATCAGGACGGCCTGGGCGCGGTCGACCGCACCGAG
>JALOLQ010000050.1 GCA_025455895.1 Solirubrobacteraceae bacterium | reverse complement strand
AATGTCGTCGACGTAGCCGTTGGCGTCGTCGTCGCGGCCGTTGCCCGGCTGCTCGCCGGGGTTCGACCAGAGGTTCGCCTTGAGGTCCGGGTGGTCGAGCTGGACGCCGGTGTCCACGACGGCCACGACCGGCAGCCGCGACCCGGCGGCGGAGGGCCCGGTGGTGACCTCCCACGCGGCCCGCAGGCTGTCGTCCCCGAACGCGTTCCAGATCGGCGGCTGGGAGGCGAACAGCGGATCGTCGGGGACACGCGCCGGGCGCACGGCGTAGAGCGGCTCGGCGTAGCGGTAGCGCGGGTCGTCCGCCGTGTCGCTGAGCGCCCCGCTGGTCACGTTCCACGGGGTCGGATCGGCGCCGGGCGCCGCGGGGACGCGCGGCCGGACCACGAGCCTCAGCCGGCCCGAGCGCGTGCGCAGCGGCTCACGGCTCGCCGGCGTCACGGCCGCCCGCGGCCCGAGCGGGACGGACGGCAGCGCGACCGGCGTGCCGGTGAGGCGCTGCGTGTCGTAGAGGCCGCGCACCCACGGGCCGGCGGGCGGCGCGGCCGCGGCCGCGCCGGTCGTGGTCACGACCGTGAGCGCGGCGAGGATCGCGGCGGGTCGAGGCCTGAGGGTCCCCACCCGCGAACCGTACCTCGGCCGCGGCTGGTACGGGGAGCGCGCAGGGTGCGCCCGCGGCGCCGGCCCGGCGGGTGGGTATCGTGCCCGCCATGCCCGGACCTCGGACCTACCAGGCGATCGGCTTCGCGACGTACCAGGGCGGCCGGCTCTACGCGCGCCGGCGGCGCGCCGAGCTGCAGCACCAGGCGGCCGTGGCCGGCGGCGCGGCGCTCGCGGTGCTGGCCGTCGGCGCCGCGGTGCTCGTGGCGGCGAAGGCCTCCGCGCCGCGGACGCCCGGCGTCTGAGGCCACCGGGAAGCCGCCTGCGCGCGCGCTAGCGTTCGCGGGCGATGCCGCTTCCGGCCGACCTGCCCGAGCCCGCCGGCGATCCCGGGACGCTCGCCGAGCGCCGCGCGCGCCGTGCCGAGCTGGCCGAGGCGGACCTGCGCGCCCGCCTGGAGGCGGCGAGCGGCCGGGTGGCCGAGCTGGAGCACGCCGAGCGGGAGCAGGCGCTCGTGCTCGAGCGCCTCGGCGCCCGGGCGCGGCGCGATGCGGCGCTCGCCGAGGTCGTGTCCGGCGCGGCCGCGGCGATCGCCGACGTGCGGCGTGCGCTCGACCGCGAGATCGCGCGCCGTGAGGCGGCCGAGGCCGCGCTCGACGCCGAGCGCCGTGCCCGCGAGGCCGCCGAGCTGACCGTGGCCGCCGAGCGCGCGGCGCGTGACGCGGCGGTCGACGCCCTGGCCGCCGAGCGCTCGCGGCCGGGCGTCCCGCGCGCGCCGGTCGTCGCCCCGGAGCCCGCTCCAGCCCCCGTGCCGGCCCCGCCGGCCGCCACCGCCGATGCCGAGACCGATCGGCTCATCGCGGGTCTCGCCCTGGCCGCCGAGCGGCTGCGCGCCCAGGCACCGGACGCGGAGGAGACCCCCGCGCCGGACCCCCGTGCCGCCGCGCCGGCGGCGCCCGCCGCCCCGCCGCGCCGGCGTTCGGGAGGGCTCCTCGGGGCGCTGCTCGGCGGGCGCGGAAACGGTCGCTGAGAGCGGGAACGGCCGCGGCGCCCCGTCCGGCCCGGCGCCTATCCTCCGGCGCCCGTGACCGCTCCGTCCTGCGCCCACCTGCACGTCCACTCCGAGTACTCGCTGCTCGACGGGGCGTGCAAGATCGACGCGCTCGCCGAGCGCGCCGCGGCGTTCGGCCAGCCGGCCCTCGGGCTCACCGACCACGGCGTGATGAACGGTGCGGTGGAGCTCTACAAGGCCGCCCGCAGGCACGGGATCACGCCGATCGTCGGCTGCGAGATCTACTTCGTGGACGATCACGCCGAGCGCGGCAAGGCCGAGCGCAACCACCTGACGCTGCTCGCCGCCTCGAACCAGGGCTACCGCAACCTCGTGCGCCTGTGCTCGGACGGCTTCCTCCACGGGCTCAACCGCGGCAAGCCGACGGTCGACCTCGGCCAGATCGCCGCCCGCAGCGAGGGGCTGATCGCGCTCACCGGCTGCCTCGCCTCACGCTTCGCGAGCCGGCTCGCGGACGGGCGCGACGACGAGGCCCGCGCCCACGCCGACGACCTGCTCCAGGCGCTCGGGCCCGAAAACGTCTACTTCGAGGTCCAGAAGAACGGGCTCGCCGCGCAGGAGCGGGCCAACGAGGGCATCGTGCGGATCGCCCGCGAGGTCGGCCGCCCGATCGTCGGCACCGGCGACGTGCACTACCTGCGGCGCGAGGACTACCACCACCACACGGCGCTGCTGTGCGTGCAGACGAAGTCGACGCTCGAGGCGCCGAAGATGACCTTCGAGACGAACGAGTTCTTCCTGCGCTCGAGCGAGGAGATGGCGAGCGCGTTCGCCGAGTGGCCCGAGGCGCTCGCCTCGACGCTCGAGATCGCCGAGCGCTGCGACATCGAGATCGAGCTCGGCAAGCAGCTGATCCCGCGGTTCCTGCCCGAGGGCGAGGACGAGCGCGCCTACCTGCGCTCGCGCGTGCTCGAGGGTCTCCACGAGCGCTACGGCGACCCGCCGCCCGCCGCCGCGCTCGAGCGGATGGAGATGGAGCTCGGGGTGATCGACCGGATGGGCTTCAACGCCTACTTCCTGATCGTCTGGGACTTCATCGCGTGGGCGCGGAGCAACGGGATCTCGGTCGGCCCCGGCCGCGGCTCGGCCGCCGGCTCGCTGGTGGCCTACTGCCTGCGCATCACCGACCTCGACCCGCTGCGCTACGACCTCCTGTTCGAGCGCTTCCTGAACCCCGAGCGCGTGTCGATGCCGGACATCGACATCGACTTCTCCGTGCGCGGGCGCGATCAGGTGATGCGCTACGTGACCGAGAAGTACGGCCGCGACGCGGTCGCCCAGATCGTCACCTTCGGCAAGATGTTCCCCCGTGCCGCGACGCGCGACGCGGCGCGCGTGCTCGGCCACGACTACGGCGTCGGCGACCGGCTCGCGAAGCTCATCCCGGACCCGATCATGGGGCGCCCGCCGAGCTTCGAGGACTGCCTGACCGACGGCGAGCCGCTGCGCACCGCCTACGACACCGACCCGACGTCGAAGTCGATCATCGACGTCGCGCGCGGCCTCGAGGGGATCGTGCGCAACTCGTCGATCCACGCCGCCGCCGTGGTGATCGCCGATCGTCCGCTGACCGACATCGTCCCCGTGCAGCTCGCGGATGCGAACACGACCGACGAGCACGGCGAGCGCGTCTACAAGGTCGTCACGCAGTTCTCGATGAAGCCGGTCGAGGAGCTCGGCCTGCTGAAGATGGACTTCCTCGGGCTGCGCAACCTCGACGTGATCGAGGACGCGCTCGACATCATCGAGCGCTCCGCCGGCGAGCGCCCGGACATGGCGACGCTGCCGCTCGACGACCCCGCGACCTACGAGATGCTCGCGCGCGGCGACTCGATCGGCGTCTTCCAGTTCGAGTCCGAGGGGATGCAGGAGGCGCTGCGGAAGGTCCGCCCGACCGAGTTCGACGACCTCGTCGCACTCGTCGCGCTCTACCGGCCCGGCGCGATGGACCAGATCCCCACCTACGCCCGCGGCAAGCGCGACCCCGCGCTGGTGGAGATCGCCGACCCGCGGCTGGAGCCGATCATCGGCCCGACCTACGGCGTGATCCTCTACCAGGAGCAGGCGATGCAGATCGCCAAGGGCCTGGCCGGCTTCAGCGGGGCGAAGGCCGACGACCTGCGCAAGGCGATCGGCAAGAAGAAGCGCGAGGAGATGGCCAAGCTCGAGCCCGAGTTCCGCTCGGGCTGTGAGGCGTCGGGCACCGACCGGCGCGTGGTGGACTGGCTGTGGGCGACGAACGAGAAGTCGGCGGACTACTCGTTCAACAAGTCGCACGCCGCCTGCTACGCGCTGATCGCCTACCGGACCGCCTGGCTGAAGGCCAACCACCCGGCCGAGTACATGGCCGCGCTGATCTCCTCGGTGATGGACACGAAGGACAAGGTCCCGTTCTTCGCCGCGCGCTGCGAGGACATGGGGATCGAGATCCTGCCGCCGGACGTGAACCTCTCCGACCACGAGTTCGTCGTCGTCGACGGGAACATCCGCTTCGGCCTGGACGCCGTCAAGGGCGTCGGCTACCAGGCGGTGGAGGCGATCAAGGCCGCGCGTGAGGACGGTGGGCCGTTCGAGTCGCTGTGGGACTTCTGCGCGCGCGTCGACTCGCGGCTCGTCAACAAGCGCGCGATCGAGGCGCTCGTCAAGTGCGGCGCGTTCGGCTCCACCGGCGCGACCCGCAAGGGGATGCTCGAGGTGCTCGAGCAGGCCCAGTCGGCCGGCCAGCAGGCGCAGCTCGACGCGCAGATCGGGCAGGGCTCGATCTTCGACATGGGGGACCTGGGCGGGGGCGGCAGCGAGGCCGCGGACGCGTTCCGCCCGAGCCACCCGCCGATCCCCGCCGAGGAGTTCGACCAGCGCGAGCTGCTGGCCGTGGAGAAGGAGGCGATCGGCCTCTTCATCTCCCTGCATCCGCTCAAGGAGGTCCGCGAGGCGCTGCGCGAGGCCGTGGACGGCACGCTGCCGGAGATCGCCCAGCTCAAGGACGGCGAGTGGGTGACGGCCGGCGGCATCATCACCCAGGCCAAGAAGATCCGCACGAAGAAGGGCGACCCGATGATGTTCGCCACCCTCGACGACCTCGAGGGGGAGATGGAGATCCTCATCTTCGGCAAGGCGCTCGCGGAGTACGAGGGCGCGCTCGGCGTCGACGAGATCATCCTCGTGCGCGGGCGCGTGGATCACAAGGACAAGGACAAGACGGCGCTCATCGTGCAGAGCGTCGAGCGCTTCGAGCCGGCGCCCGACGTGGTCGAGGCCGCCCGCGAGCGCGCCGCGCTCGAGCCGGCCGGTCCCGAGCCGCTGCGGATCACGCTCGACGCGGCCGCCTCGGCCGTCCCGGCGTCGATCATCGCCGACCTCAAGCACGTCCTCGGCAACCACGCCGGGGAGTCCGAGGTGGTGCTCGGGATCGTCACGAGCGCCGGCGAGCGCACGCTGCGGTTCGGCGAGGACTTCCGCGTCGCGCCGACCCCCAGCCTGCGCGCCGAGCTCGAGCAGATCCTCGGACCCACCGCGCTGCGCGCCTGAGGGTCCGAGCCTCGGGTGGCTCTCCGGAAAGCGGGGCGCAGCGGGGCGCTACCCACGCGCCGCCGCGGGTGATACCGTCGCAAATGGTCCCCCGCCCTACCGCTGGACCGGGGGCGGGGGACCGTCTACTTCGCGGCGCGCGAACGGGCGCGTCGTCGCCGTCTCAGGCCGTCCGCACGCAGCTCCGCGCAGAGCGCGAGTTCCTCACGTGTCGGGCCCGAGCGGTCCGGGCCGGGGGTCTCCAGCACGCACGGGAGCGCGTCGAAGCGCGGCTCGCTGAGGAACGCACGGCACCCGGCGAGCCCCAGCTCGCCCTCGCCGATGTTCGCGTGCCGGTCACGGTTGGAGCCCAGCGGCGTCTGGCTGTCGTTCAGGTGCAGCGAGCCCAGGCGCCCGATCCCGACCTCGGCGTCGAAGGCGTCGAGCGCCGCGGTCAGCGCGCGCGGCGTGCGGATCTCCACGCCCGAGGCCAGCAGATGGCAGGAGTCCAGGCAGACGCCGAGCCGCGCGTCCGCCCCCGCGGCGTCGATGAGCGCGGCGAGCTCGCCGAACGAGCGCCCGAGCGTGCCGCCCGCGCCCGCCGTGTTCTCCAGGTGCAGCGCGCAGCCCTCGGACTCGGCGAGCGCCTCGGCGATCACCACGCCCGCCCGCTCGATCGCGGCTCCGACGTCCCCGGTCTTCGCCGAACCCGGGTGCAGGACCACCGCGTGCGCGCCCAGCGCGGCGCCGGCGCGCAGCGAGGCGACGAGCGAGGCGAGCGTCTTCGCGCGGATCTCCGCGTCCTCGCTGGCCGCGTTGAGCAGGTAGACCGCGTGGATCAGCAGCGCGTCGACCGGGCTCGCGGCGAGCGCCTCGCGGAACGCCGCCACCTGCTCGCCGGAGTAGACCGTCGGCTTCCACGCGCGCGGGTTCTGGTTGAAGATCTGGATCGCCTGCGCCCCGAGCGCCTCGCCGCGCTCGACCGCCTTCGCCGGGCCCCCGGCGGGGGAGACGTGGGCGCCGATCAGCATCGGCTCGGGCGGCTCGGACGGGGCATTTCCCTAGATTCCTATCGCCATGCGCGTCCGCTTCGCTCCCAGCCCCACCGGCCAGCTCCACATCGGCGGCGCCCGCACCGCCCTCTACAACTGGCTCGCCGCCCGCCACGCCGGCGGCCGGTTCATCCTGCGGATCGAGGACACCGACCGCGAGCGCTCGACCCCGGAGAACATCGCGCACATCCTCGAAGCGCTGCGCTGGCTCGAGCTCGACTGGGACGAGGCGATCGTCCACCAGACCGACAACGAGGAGCGCCACCGGCAGGTCCTCGAGCGGCTGCTCGACGAGGGACGGGCCTACCGGACCACCGCCACCGGGGACGACGTCAAGGCGTGGAAGGCCGAGCACGGCGCCGGTCGCGGCTACCGCGGCACGCCGATGGCCGACGGCGCCGTGCGCCTGCACGTCCCCGACGAGGGCGCCACCGTCGTCCACGACCTGATCCGCGGCGACGCCGTCTTCCAGCACGAGCACCTCGACGACCCGGTGATCGCGCGCGCCGACGGGAGCCCGCTCTTCAACCTCGCCGTGGCGATCGACGACCACGACGCCGAGATCACGCACGTCGTGCGCGGCGAGGACCACATCTCCAACACGCCCAAGCAGCTGCTCGTGCTCGAGGCGCTCGGCGCGCCCAAGCCCGTCTACGCCCACCTGCCGCTGCTGCACGGTCCCGACGGCCGCAAGCTCTCCAAGCGCCACGGCGCCGCCTCCGTCCAGGACCTGCGCGACGCCGGCTACCTCCCCGAGGCGGTGCGCAACTACCTCGCGCTGCTCGGCTGGGGGGACGCCGACGACGAGACGCTGATCCCCACCGACGAGCTCGTCAAGCGCTTCGACCTCGGGCGCGTCTCGAAGAACCCCGCGCGCTTCGACGAGCAGAAGCTGCGCTGGATGAACGGCCGCTACCTGCGCGGCCTGGGCACCGAGGAGCTGACCCGCCGGATCGAGGCGTTCACCGGCCGCGAGCGGCTCGGGCCCGCCGTGGCGATCAGCGAGGAGAAGATCCAGACGCTCGCGGACTTCTGGCCGCTCGCCGGCTTCCTCTACGACGGCCCGTCGGACGACCCCAAGGCCCGCGAGAAGTGGCTCGCCCAGACCGGCCACGCGGCGCTCACCGACGCCCGGCTCGCGCTCGCGGAGCTCACCGACTGGTCGCACGCCGGGATCGAGGCCGCGCTCGGGGCCGTCGTCGAGGCGCGGGCCGCCAAGCCGCGCGACGTCTACCAGCCGCTGCGGGTCGCCGTGGCCGGCACGACGGTCTCCCCGGGGATCTTCGAGACGCTCAGCGTCCTCGGGCGCGAGGAGACGCTGCGGCGGATCGACGCCGCCCTCGCCGCCGCGCCGGCTTCGGCGTAGCACCCGCACGCGCCGCCTGCAAGACGGCGCTCAAACTCCCGTCCACCGCTGCCGATAGGGGAACGTGAGCCGCACGACGCGGCTCCTGCGACCTCCCCCGACCGGACGTGCACCCATGACTCAGGCCGCCTCGCTCCCGCCCCTCCGCGCCGCTGAACCCGCCGATCCCGCGGCGGCGGCGCGCCGCCACAACGAGGGCCACGGGCGCCGGCTCACCGCCGCGTTCGAGGCGCTCGAGAACTTCCCGGCGCTCGCCGAATCACGCGACCGCGTCCTGCGGCTCGTCGGCGAGGAGCGCATGAACATGGGCGACATCGTCACCGCCGTCGAAGGCGACGTGGCACTCGTCATCGCCGTGCTGCGCGTCGCCAACCAGCAGGAGGGCCGCCAGCGCGGGCGGATCGAGTCGATCGTCCAGGCCGCCGACGTGCTCTCCCCCGAAGCGGTCCAGTCGATCGCCGCCCGGGCGCGCACCTTCGACTTCTTCGAGCGCACCTCTGTCTGGGACGCCGCGCCCGAGCGCTTCCGCCTGCACGGCGTCGCCACCCAGCGGGCCGGCGAGCGCCTCGCGATCGAAGCCGGGTACGAGGACCGCGACCGCCTCATCGTCACCGCGCTGCTGCACGACATCGGCAAGCTCGTCCTCATGCA